>JBDSYI010000398.1:0-4309 GCA_039925745.1 Casimicrobium sp.
GGCGCTGGTGCTGTCGCTGGCGCGCATGAACCGCGTGCGTGAAGTTGATTTGCCAAACAACACGATCACGGTGGAAGCGGGCTGTATTTTGCAAACGCTGCAAGAGTTGGCTCGCGACAAAGGCAAACTGTTTCCGCTTTCGCTCGGCGCAGAGGGCTCGTGCATGATCGGTGGCAATTTGTCGTCCAACGCGGGAGGTGTGGCGGTGTTGCGCTATGGCAACGCGCGCGAGCTGTGTCTGGGACTTGAAGTGGTCACGGCGCAGGGCGAAATTTGGAACGGTTTGCGCGGCTTGCGCAAGGACAACACGGGCTACGATTTGCGCGATTTGTTCATCGGCGCGGAGGGCACGCTTGGCGTGATTACTGCGGCAACGTTAAAAGTGTTTCCGTTGCCTGCTGCAAAAATTACGGCGTGGGCGGCTATAAAAGATATGCACGATGGTATGCGTCTGCTTGAGCTCGCGCAGAACAAACTGGGTGCGCGCCTCACGGCATTTGAAGTGCTCACGCCGCCGTGCATTGAGCTATTGGGTGAGCAGTTGCCGCAGTTGCGCTGGCCACTCTCGTCGCGCGACACACACGCTGTGTTGATCGAGCTCTCTGATGGCGAGAGCGAAGCGAATGGTCGCGCGGCGCTTGAGGCGTTGCTCGAATCTGCGTTCGAATCGGGGCTAGTTACGGACGCGGCGATTGCCGCTAATCTCACGCAATCATCCGAGTTCTGGAGCCTGCGCGATCACATGACCGAGGCGCAGCAACGGGCTGGCAAAAATATCAAGCATGACATCGCCGTGCCGATCTCGCGCACGGCAGATTTCGTGACCAGCACCAATGCCGAAATCGCACGCCACTTTCCCGGCGTGCGGATGATCGTGTTCGGGCATTTAGGTGACGGCAATTTGCATTACAACGTGTCGCCTCCAAAGGGAGCGGTGGGCGAGGATTTCGCCACGATCGAAGGCGCGATCAATCGCATCACTCACGATGCAGTGCACGCGCACGGCGGCTCGGTATCGGCCGAGCATGGGCTCGGCGTGTTGCGTCGCGGCGAGGCTGCACGCTACAAATCGCCGGTGGAACTCAACATGATGCGAGCGATCAAGCAGGCCCTGGATCCTCAAGGCATCATGAATCCGGGAAAGGGGTTGCCGCTGTGAGGGCTTCGTCTTGGTTTCGTTCACTTGGCCCGGACTCCCTCCCCTTCAAGGGGAGGGTTGGGGTGGGGATGGGTTTGCGTTTAGCTTGGCAGTTCGGCGAACCTAAACCCATCCCCCTCCTAGCCTCCCCCTTGAAGGGGGAGGAACTGTAGTGAACGTACTAAACACCAGTTTTATCGCCATCGGTGATCACCACGTTTCTGCCGATCACTACATCAACGGCGAACGCGTAGCTTCTCCGGAAACCTTTGAACTCTTCTCGCCGATTGATCAGCGCGTGCTGGGCCAGATCGCGCAAGGAACGCCTGAACAAGTCGCAAGTGCAGTGACCGCTGCGAGCGATGCGTTTCCCGCGTGGTCGCAGCTAACGGCGGCAGTGCGGCGTGATTATCTGCATGCCTTTGCGGCGGAGATCGGTAAGCGCAAAGATGCATTCTGCGAAGTGGAATCGAACGACGCAGGCGTGTTGCTATCGCGCATGCAACATGGCGTCGCGCCCCGTGCTATGTTGAACCTGACGTACTTTGCCGATCACGCGCTAACGCTGCAAGATCACATGATCGTCACTGATCAGGCGACGCATTACGTTAAACATGACCCAGCCGGTGTGTGCGCCATCATCACGCCGTGGAACGCGCCGTTAATGCTGACGACGTGGAAGCTCGGCCCGGCCTTGGCCTCAGGCAACACGGTGGTGATCAAGCCTCCAGAATGGGCGCCGCTCACCTGCTCGTTGCTCGCTGAATGCGCGCATGCTGCAGGCTTGCCACCTGGCGTGGTGAATGTGGTTCAGGGCAGCGGCGCGGTCACGGGCGCAGCGTTGGTCGCCGATCCACGACTGGCGCGCATTTCGTTTACAGGTTCGGTGCCGACGGCGAAATTGATCGCGGGTGCAGCCGCGCAAAACCTCATTCCGTGTAGCCTGGAGCTCGGCGGAAAATCGCCGTTCATCGTGCTTGAAGATGCCGATGTGGATGCGGCTGCCGCCTGCGGTGCGCTGATGTATCGCAACGCGACGCAAGTGTGTTTGGCTGGGACGCGGTTTCTCGTGCATAAGCGAGTGCGCGATGCGTTCGTTGCCAGCATGAAAAGTGTCGTTGAAAAGCTCACCGTGGGCGATCCGCGTGACGCAGCTACCGAAGTCGGGCCGGTTGTTCATCCTCGTCAGCTTGAGCGCATCAAAGCTTACGTAGCGCGCGCGAAAGCAGCGGGTGCAACGGTGTTGTGGGGCGGTGAGCCGCATTCGTTTGGCGCACTCTATTTTCAGCCGACGATGCTGACGAACGTTGCGCAGGATTCAGAGATTGTGCAGAACGAAGTCTTCGGGCCTGTGCTGACTTTGCAAACGTTTTCGTCAGATACTGAATTGATCGCAATGGCCAACGGCACGGATTACGGGCTTGGCGGCGTTTGTTACGGCGCGGAGCCTCATGCGAAGGCGATTGCCGACCAGGTGCGCACGGGTTTTATCTGGGTCAACAGCTTCGGTATTCGCGATTTGGCCGCACCGTTTGGCGGGTGCAAACGTTCGGGTAACGGGCGCGAAGGCGGCGACTGGAGCTTTGAATTTTTCTGCGACATCAAAGATGTGATTGTGCCGAAGAAGCCGTTTGTTCCGAGTTTTTCGCATCGATAAGAATGACTATTCGAAACACAATATTCGTAGGGTGGGCAGCCTCTGCCCACCGTGGCATTGATGCTACGAACCGCGTGGGCACGGGGTGTCCACCCTACACATGACCAGGAGTATTACGTTGGGGAAAATAGTCGGCGCAGCGTTGGTTTCGCACCATCCGGGCCTTTTTCAAAGTGATGATTTCCGAGTCAGGATGGGTGACGGTGCAGACTCGGATCTGGTCGCCGGATTTGCTCGGATACGCGCGAAAATTGATGCGGTTAAACCTGATACGTTAATCATCTTTGACACGCATTGGTTCACGACTGGTTACCACCTGATCGACGGCGGCCGCGTGTATCGCGGCAGCTACATCTCGGATGAAATGCCGTGGTATCTATACGGTCAGGCCTACAACTATCAGGGCAATCCGGAACTCGCCGGACTGATCGAAAAGGTTGCAGTCGAGCGCGGCGTACTGTCAAAGGCGATCTACGACCACGACCTGCCGAGACACTATGCAACGATCAACGTGGCGAACAAATTAGCGAAAGGTGAACGGGTGGTTTCGGTGAGTAATTGCCAGAACTGTCAGCCGCATCACTTCGTTGAATCGGGCAGCGTCATTGCCGAGGCCATTGCGCGCAGCGACCAACGCGTCGTATTACTCGCATCGGGCGCGCTGAGCCACAAATTCAATCAGATCGACTGGGTGCAAAAACATCCGCGTATGTATCACGAGACGAATGTGTCGTCTGCTGAAAACATTGCGCTCGATAAAGCAGCGATCGCGCTTTTGCAAGCGGGGAAGCACGCTGAAATCCTCGATCAATGGGATAGCAAATTCCGAAAAATTCCGTGGGAAGGATTCGGCGGACACTATCTGCAAATGATCGGCGCGCTGGGCGCGCGCGACTGCACCTCTCCGGGCACAGCGCTTTCGGATTACGAAAATGCGCGCGGCACCGGCAACGTTCACATGTGGTTCGACGTTGAGCCAAAGCAGGACAATGTATGAGCGTTGCAACGCCAAATCCGTTACCGAAAATTCTCGCTGGTCCGCGCGTGGAACGCCGCCGTGTACTCGTGAATGGCAGCCCAAACTGGGGAACCGTTGATGCCGATGGCGTCGCCTTGATTCTTGATGACGGTCGCACCGTGGCGCTCGATAGCGTGCAGCATCTCGCTCCGTGCGAGCCAACGAAGATCATCTGCGTTCACCTGTCGTACAGCTCACGTGGTGTCGAAACTCGCAACAATCCAGTGCCGACGCCAACGCCGACGTATTTCACCAAGCCTCCTACCGCGATCAATTTTCACGGTGGCGAAATGGTGAAGCCCGCCGATTGTCAGTACCTGAATTACGAGGGCGAATACGCGGTCATCATCGGTAAGATCTGTCGCAACGTCACGCCGGACGAAGCGTGGGATTACATGCTCGGATTCGCGCCGGCACTCGACATGGGCTTGCAGGACTTTCGTGACACCGATCAGGGGTCGATGCTGCGCGTGAAGGGTGCCGATGGCATGTTGCC
>JBDSYI010000399.1:0-19896 GCA_039925745.1 Casimicrobium sp.
GAGCGCAAATTGTTTTGGGGCATCATGACACCGAGCGCAGTGGCAACGATTGTGTTCGGGACATGGCTCTGGATTGGCTATGGCATCACCGGTAAATGGTTGATGTGGAAATTAGTGATTGTGCTGATGCTCGTGGTGTTTCATGGGCTGTGTTGGCGGCATATGATGGCGTTTCGGGTCGGTGGCAACACATGCACCGAGCGCTACTTTCGTGTGATGAATGAGCTGCCGGTGATCGCGTTATTTGCTATCGTCTTTCTGGTTGTATTGAAGCCGTTTTGATGCAAGCCGGACGCGCACTTGTGTTGTTTTCTGGCGGACAGGATTCGACGACGTGTCTGGCCTGGGCACTGGAGTGTTTTGCCCACGTCGAAACAGTTGGTTTCGACTACGGGCAGCGGCACCTTGTTGAAATGACGGTGCGGCTTGAGACGTTGCGTGAGCTGCGCGCCAAGTTTCCGCAATGGGGCAAACGGCTGGGTGAAGATCATGTGATTGACCTCGCTGTGCTTGGGCAAATCAGTGATACGGCGCTAACGAGGGACGTGTCTATTGCTTACGAAAAAAACGGTTTGCCGAACACATTTGTACCGGGCCGCAACCTGCTGTTTTTGACGTTTGCCGCGACGATTGCTTATCGTCGTGGACTCGATGTATTGGTCGGTGGCATGTGTGAAACGGATTTTTCGGGTTATCCGGATTGTCGTGACAATACGATGAAGGCGATGCAGATTGCCTTGTCGCTCGGGCTCGATCAGCGCATGCGAGTCGAGACGCCGTTGATGTGGATTGAAAAGGCCGAGACGTGGGCGCTCGCACAATCGCTTGGCGGTGAGGCGTTGAGTCGGCTGATCATCGAGCACACGCACACCTGCTACAACGGTGTTCGCGATACGTTGCATGCTTGGGGTTACGGCTGCGGCGAATGCCCGGCGTGTTCGTTGCGTAAAGCGGGATTTGAAAAATGGATCCCGCAGGTAGTGACAGGGCAGTTCACGCAATGACCTATTCAGTCAAGGAAATTTTCTACACGTTGCAAGGAGAAGGTGCGAACGCGGGCCGCTCGGCGGTGTTTTGCCGCTTCGCGGGTTGCAATCTGTGGAGCGGCCTGGAACGTGATCGTGACACCGCAGTCTGTAAATTCTGCGACACCGATTTTGTTGGCACTGATGGCACAAGCGGCGGCAAATATTCCGATGCGGTCAAACTCGCGGCGACCATTGCAAGTCAATGGCCGGCAACGAGCAAAGGCAAGCGCCTGGTCGTCTGCACTGGCGGTGAACCGTTGCTGCAACTGGACGCTATATTGATCGATGCGCTGCATGCCCACGGATTTGAGATCGCGGTTGAAACCAACGGTACGATTGCCGCGCCACCGGGCATTGACTGGATCTGCGTCAGCCCCAAAGCCGGCGCGCCCTTGCTGCAGATGAGTGGTCAGGAATTAAAGGTCGTCGTACCGCAGCCATTTGATTTCGATCATCTGGCAACGCTTGAATTTGAGCACCGTTTTGTGCAGCCAATGGACGGGCCATCGCGTCTCGAAAACACGCAGTTCGCGATTGAATGGTGCATGCAGCATCCGGAATGGCGACTGTCAGTGCAAACGCACAAAGTCATTGGGATACGCTAGTGCGCACGATGAATTACGAAATCAGCCAGCGATTCTTCTTCGACGCTGCTCACACATTGAAGCGCACGATTGAGGCCGAGGGCTCACGGCGCATTCATGGGCACACGTATCACTGCGAAGTATCGCTCGCTGGCACCCCGCACGAAAAGAGCGGCATGGTGAGCGATCTTGGTCTGCTTCGTGCTCATCTCGACGAGGTACGCGATCAGCTGGATCATCACTATCTCGATGAGGTTGCAGAGCTCGGTGTGCCGACGCTGGAAAACCTCTGCACCTTCGTCTGGCGGGCAGTCGAACCCAATTTTTCCAACATCGTCAGCGTTCACGTCTGGCGTGAAGGTATGGGCGATAGTTGTCGCCTGCGAAAGTAATCATGGCTACCAATCAACCACACAGCACTTTATCGATCAAAACATCACCCGTTCAAGCCAAAACACAACGCTTCTTCGCACCCTGTCCGCGTGGTCTCGAAGGCGTCCTGTTCGATGAGCTGACTGAACTCGGTGCAGTTCACGTTGGCCCAACCGATGGTGGCGTCGCGTTTCAGGGGCCGTTTACGCTGGGCTACAGGGTGTGTTTGTGGAGCCGGATCGCCAGTCGCGTGCTGTGGCAATTGGCAGAAGACGAATACCACCACGAAGAAGACATTTACGAGATCGCGCGCAGCATCGGCTGGCCAAACTTGTTCACGGCGCAGGAATTGATTCGCGTGCAAGTGGACGCGATTCGCTCCCCAGTCACGAGTCTCGAATTCGTCACCTTGCGTGTTAAAGACGCGATCGTCGACAGCTTTCGCGCCGTTCAGGACGAACGCCCTTCGGTCGACACCAGCATGCCGGATATGCGTATTCACGTTTTTCTTACCGCGTACACCGCAACGGTTTATCTTGATCTCGCGGGCGAAGCGCTGTTCAAGCGCGGCTATCGTCGCGAGGGGCTGCAAGCGCCGCTGCGCGAGAACCTTGCAGCTGGCATGCTTGCGCTGAAGGGCTGGCGCGGGCAAATGCCGTTGTTCGACCCGATGTGCGGCAGCGGGACAATTTTGACTGAGGCCGCGATGATCGCGATGAATCTTGCCCCAGGCGGGCAACGGCCTTTTGCGTTCGAAAAGATTCGTAATTTCGACGCGAATGTTTTCGATGCGATGCGCGCAGATGCGGCGGCCGGTACCAAACCGTTGCCACCGAATCTGTTGTTCGGCAACGACCGGGACATTGACGCGGTTGAAGTCACACGACGGCATTTGCAGAATATCGGTGGCGAGGCAACGGCTGCCGCTGTGGCGCTCACCAATGCGCCGATGGAAACGCTCGCCGCACCGGCCCCGACAGGCCTTTTGCTGACTAATCCACCATACGGCGAACGCCTGAATGAACTGGCTGACCTGAAGGCCTGGTATCCGGCGGTCGGCACCTGGTTAAAGAAGACGATGGCAGGCTGGAAGGCCTGTTTCATCACAGCGGATCGTGCGATGCCGAGCGGAATTGGCTTCAAACCGTCGAAGAAAACGCCGCTGTTCAATGGCGCACTCGATTGTCGATTGTTTGAATTCGAGTTGTACGCCGGAAGCCGACGCGAGCCGCCCAAAGACAAACCCGCCTAAAATGCAGACAAAATCTACGATGGACCGTTAGCAGACCATGTACGAATCTGAAATCACAAAATTCATTCGCGACCTCAAGGCCGCACGCCCACACCTCGAGGAGGATCAGCGTAAAGGCCGTGCGATCTGGTGGGATAAGGCTCCATTGAACGTTAGAGAAAAGGCCGAGCAGGACGAGGCGCGCGTACCCCAGCAGCCGTATCCGTACGCCACTAAATAAGCGTGTTAGCGGGTGCACAAGAGTTCGCACCTGCCCCGTTGCTCGCCTACTTGACGATACAAACTTCGAAGCTCGGGCTCATGCAGTTGCGAATCGCTCCACGCTGCTCATGATCAGCCTCCCCCCAACGTTGCAACACGAAATCAGCGCTGAAACGGAACGCAGTTTCAGCGCCGTCGCACGGCTCTACGGCACGCGGGGTTTCGGACGTATTCGTAATGCTCATGCAGTGATCGTCGGTATCGGAGGCGTAGGCTCGTGGGCCGCTGAAGCGTTGGCGCGATCTGGGATCGGTCGCATCACCTTGATTGATCTGGACGTCGTTGCACAGTCAAACCTGAATCGGCAGGCGCACGCCACGATCGCGAATATCGGTCGCAATAAGGTGGATGCCATGCGCGAGCGGATTTTGAGTTTCGCGCCGGACTGCGTCGTCACCTGCGTCGATGATTTTGTTGATACCAACAACGTCGCAACAATGTTGCCGACAGACGCAAGTTTTCTGATCGATGCGATTGATAAGGTCTACGCGAAGGCGGCATTAGTCGCGTACTGCGTGAAGGCTGGCCTGCCCGTGTTTGTCTGCGGTGCCGTGGGCGGCAAAACTGACGCGTCGAAATTGACTGTGTCTGATTTGGCGACGACCGAGCACGACGCGCTGCTCGCCAAATTGCGACTAATGCTGCGTCGCCAATACGGCTTTCCCCGCGCCGGGCGCAAATTCAAAGTGCCCGTGGTCTACAGCAAGGAGCGGCAAGCGGGAACGGCAGAAGATGCCGGCGCGGGCCTCGCCTGCGCGGGCTACGGCTCAGCGATGCACATGACGGCGGGGCTGGGCATGCTGGTCGCTGGACGGGCGCTGGACCTGATTGCCGCAGGTAACGAAACGCTCGCTACCGCTTGAGTCCTGCAAGCGCTATGCGCGCTTTGGCCTTCCAGAAATCCCACGGCCGATCAACCACGGTCTCATTGATCGTCATCGAGCCCCTGGCTTCGCCCGGTGTCAGGTAAGTCACCGAGTTGTCGCCCGCCATTTGCGCCAGGCGCATCGCCTCGGTTTGCAGTTTTGCGTTCATCTCGGCCCAGATTGAGCGGGCGACTGCGAGCTTTAGGGAGTGAGCGACAGTGACTGAACCGTGGCCGCGCATGAGAGCGAAATTGTGCTTGCCCAACGATTCCGCCAGCGCCATGCCTAGCTTTGCGCTTTTGACCAACATATCGTTGTCTTCACCAGCGCTATCTCTAATTTCGAAGATCGGTGTGGAAAAACCAAGGAAGCCACTCATGTGACACACGGGCCGCAGTGTCGCGCTGGTGACACCAAAAGGAATGATGGCGGGCGAATGGCTGTGCACGATCGCCATCACGTCGGGCCGCGATTTGTAGATTTCGCTGTGGATGAAGCGCTCGATGTAGGAGCGACGCCCGAGCTCGTCCCGCACGTTGCCGTCGTAATCGATCTCCAGAATATCGTCGGCCGTGACGGTTGCCGGCGCAACCCCGCACGCCAGCAAGAATCGGTCATCGCGGCGGTCGTGCCGGGTGCTGACGTGGCCAAATCCATCGACTACACCTTCCACGGAGAGGATATGGTTTGCGCAGACGAGATCGCCAACGAGCTCGATTGACGCCCGACTCACGAAGTTATTCCGCTTTGATGTTGATGGTTTTGATGACTTTAGCGAAGCGCTCTGCTTCATCCTGCAGCACTTTAGCGAGCTCTTCCGAGGTGCCGCCGATGACATCCACCCCCGAATTGAGCAGCGTTTCGACCACCGCTGGCGTTCGAATGGCGGCTGCGATATCCGTTGAGAGTTGTTGCAGCACGGCAGGTGGAATACCGGACGGAGCCATCACAATCGTCGTCGGCGCGAAATCAAATCCCGGGATAACAGTTTCGGAAAGCGTTGGAATATTGGGCGCTTGAGAGAAGCGTTTGCTTGAATTCTGCGCGAGTAATTTGATGCGGTTGTCCTTCACGAAGCCGCCAATCGCGGGCAGCGCGGAGAACAAAAACTGCACCTGACCGCCCACCAGCGCAGGAGTGGCTTGCCCCATGCCTTTAAATGGCACATGAACCAGGTTCAGGCCCAGGGCAGATGCCATCGCCTCGGTGGTGAGGTGGTGGGTGCTTCCAATCCCCGATGAGCCGTAATTGACTTTGCCGGGATTGGCTTTGACGTAGGCGATAAATTCCGCGAGGGTATTCGCAGGGACGCTCGGATGCACGGCGAGAAAAAGTGGAGCTTTAGCGAGTGCAGACACGGGAACAAAGTCTCGTTTCGGGTCGTATTCAAGCTTGGGGTAGAGCGCCGGATTGATGGTGAACATCGAGCCGTCGGTGACGAGCAGTGTGTAGCCATCGCTCGGGGACGACCTCACAGTGAGCGCCGCGACTGCACCGTTGCCGCCGGGACGGTTATCGACAATGACTTGTTGGCCCCACTTTTCGGTCAGGGATTTGCCTAATAGCCTTGCCACTGTGTCGGGGAAACCGCCAGGTGGATAGGGCACCACGAGTCTCACCGGTTTGCTTGGGAACGGCTGTGCGGAGGCCGTGAAACTGAACGTCGCCGCCACAACGACCGCAGCGGCGAGAGCGGTCAATGCGGTCACGGCGGTGCGACGCGCTGGCGAGATGATTGTTTGACGCTGCATAAAACTGCCCTCCAGGAAGCGCTAACCATAGCACCGCATTGATCGCTGGCCGCTAAGGAATGCCCCTTTGTGCGGGCGCCGTTCACAGTACAACTTTTCATTGAAATGACGTTTGCAATGGGGCTAAACCAGCAATACGACAAATGTCGACTTTTGCCAAAAACGACATTTAGCCCAAGCAAGATAGAGTGTTCAACATAAAGCTGAAATTTCACAATGCGCCCCAGACTACACTTTCAGAAGGAGGTGAGGCCGTGCGTGTACTACTTGTGGAGGATGATGCTGAATTGGGGAGTGGCGTGACGGCCAGCCTGAAGCGCGAGCATTACGCAGTGGACTGGGTGACCGATGGCAGCTCAGCGGCCACGGCGCTGACGACTGGGACATATGACCTTGTGATTCTGGATCTCGGTTTGCCGAAGCTGTCAGGCTTGCAGGTGCTGCGGCAACTGCGCGCCGGTAACGAGGTGCAGAAGAGCGTACCCGTGTTGATCACGACTGCGATGGATTCGGTGACCGATCGCGTGGATGGGCTTGACGCCGGCGCGGACGATTACCTTGTAAAACCCTTCGCGCTTGACGAGTTGCATGCGCGGGTTCGCGCGCTTATTCGCCGCCGCAACGCGGCCAGTAGCAACACGCTGATCCACGGTCGGCTGAGCTTCGATATCGCATCGCGACAGGCGGCGTCAGACGGTGTTCCGCTTGACTTGTCGGTGCGCGAGGCAGGCATTCTGGAAATGCTTTTGCTGCGTGCCGGACGCGCTGTGACCAAGGAGCAATTGCTGGAAGGATTGTGTGCGTGGGATAGCGATATTTCGCTCAATGCGATTGAGGTTTATGTGCATCGTTTGCGCAAAAAACTGGAGCCAGCGGATATCCGGGTGCGCACGTTTCGCGGCCTTGGCTATTGCATTGAGAAGGCTCCAGCCGTCGTCACGCCCGCGCTGCAATGAGCTTAGCGGCGCGACTGATTGAGTGGTTGCTCGCGCCGCTGTTGTCGATTTGGCTGGTGAGCGTCGGCATTTCGTTCATGAGTGCGCGCACCACTGTGGACACGGTGCTCGACGACGGGTTAAGCGCTGTCGCGACCATGCTGATAGCCGAATGGCAGCAGCGTATCAATAGCGGCAATGTGCAGCCATTTCCATCGGAAACGACGCTCCGCTGGATGAACCTCTCGCCGAAAACACCCGTGTCTTATTTGATCGTGGACAGCAAGAGCTTGCCGCTCGCGGGCGACCCAGAGCTGCAGCCTTTCCTGCGCGAAACGGTGGACGGTGATCACCCGCTGCTGGCACCCACGGCGGAGACGGAATTCCATGTCGTCGATGGATTCAATACAGTGATCGATGACGACGTCTGGCGCTTCGTGCGCCTTAGATTTGAAGTGGCTGGCAACGTCTACACGGTGGGTGTAGCGCAGTCGCGTGAGCGTCAGGATGCACTATCGCGCGTTGCCACTTTGCATGAAGCGGTGGCACAAACCGCGACACTTTTGGTGGCGTTTTATCTGCTGTGGTACGGCCTGACTTACGTCGCAAAACCAATGAAAGTATTGAAGACGCACCTCGACACGCGTGGTGCGGATGACTTGAGTCCGCTGCCCGAACTGCTTGCGCCTGAGGAGCTTGCGCCGCTCATCACATCGGTGAATTCGTTGATGCAACGACTGCAAACCTCGATCAACGCACAGAAGCGCTTCATCGCGAACGCGGCGCATCAGCTACGCACGCCGGTTGCCGCGCTGCGCACATTGAGTGAGCTCGCCGCACGTATGCCTGATGGTCCGGAGCGTGATCAATCGATGAACCGGCTAATTACGACTGGCGAACGTGTCAGCCATCTTGCTACCCAGCTACTTACGTTGGTGCGTGCGGAAAGCGCGGGCACCACGCGGCTGAGCGTCGCCGTGGAGTTGCGCGCACTCTGCGAAACGGTGGCACATGACGTCGTGCCACATGCGCTCGAGCGCGAAATTGAGTTTTCGCTAGAAGGTGTTGACCATGACGTGTCCGTGACCGGCGATCCGACGCTCATCGGGGAAATGGTGCGCAACCTGCTCGACAACGCGTTCAAATACACGCCGCGCCGCGGCACCGTCATGCTGACGCTACTGGGGGGCGGCGCTGAGCCAGCCTCGATTCGGGTGGATGATTCAGGGCCGGGCGTGCTGGCGTCGGAGACGGAGCGGATCTTCGCGCCATTCACACGATTCGCGCACATGGATTCGGAAACGGGTTTGCCAATCAGCGGCACAGGACTGGGACTCGCGATCGTTCGCGAAGTGGCCGACGCCCACGGTGCTGCTGTGAATGTTGAGCGCTCGACATTGGGCGGGGCGTGCTTTGTTGTCAGTTTCGCGTCAGAAAATCGTAAGAAGCACGTAAGCGCTGCCGCCTAACGTCCGTGGGTAATGCAGGTCGACGGGAGGGTTGACCGCATCAACTAAAGAGGATCAAACTATGTCAACTGCAACAGCACGCTTCGATGGCGGACCGAACGCGGCACCGCGTCCGATGTCCGCCGAAGAAAAGAAAGTCATCTTTGCGTCGTCGCTCGGCACCATTTTCGAGTGGTACGACTTCTACTTGTTCGGTGTGATGGCCGCCATTATCGGCGCCAATTTCTTCACCAAACTTGACCCTGCAACTCGCAATATTTTCACTTTGCTGGCGTTCGCTGCCGGATTTGCCGTGCGTCCGCTAGGCGCTCTGGTGTTTGGTCGCCTCGGCGATTTGGTTGGGCGCAAGTACACCTTCCTGATCACCATATTAATTATGGGTTTTTCCACGTTTCTCGTCACGTTTCTGCCGACTTACACAAGTTGGGGTATCGCTGCGCCGGTCATCCTGATTGGGCTGCGTCTGCTTCAGGGGCTTGCATTGGGCGGAGAATATGGGGGCGCGGCCACCTACGTTGCCGAGCACGCGCCGCACGGTAAACGCGGTGCCTATACATCATGGATACAAACAACTGCCACGGTCGGTCTGATGTTGGCACTTATGGTCATTCTTGCGACTCGCACGGCGCTCGGCGAGAAAGATTTTGCGGATTGGGGCTGGCGCATTCCGTATGCGTTTTCTGGCGTTTTGTTGGTAATTTCTGTCTGGATTCGTCTGCAACTGTCGGAGTCGCCGGCGTTCGAAAAAATGAAGTCTGAAGGCAAAACCTCCAAGGCACCATTGTCGGAGTCATTCGGTCAGTGGAAAAATGGGAAGATCGTTTTACTTGCCCTTCTGGGTCTCACGGCAGGCCAGGCGGTGGTTTGGTACACGGGGCAGTTCTATTCGCTGTTCTTCCTGACTTCGATCCTGAAAGTTGATGCGTCGACCGCCAACATCCTGATTGCAGTTTCGCTGATTCTTGGAACACCGTTCTTCATTTTCTTTGGAACGTTGTCGGACAAAATTGGCCGCAAAATGATCATCATGGCCGGTTGCGCGATCGCAGCGCTGACGTTCTTCCCGTTGTTTCATGCCCTGACGAGTTACGCTAATCCCAAGCTGCAAGCCGCGATTGAGAAGTCGCCAGTCACGGTGGTTTCAAACGCTGCCGACTGCAATCTTCTGTTGAATCTGACCGGAACCAAGGTGTTCACGACCGCTTGTGACGTGAGCCGTTCGTTCCTCTCCAATGCAGGTGTTAACTACGACAAGGTCGACGGTCCAGTTGGCACGCACGCGACGGTTAAAGTGGGTGACAAATCTGTCGTTGCCTACGATGCCACATCGCCGACCGCCAAAGACGACAAAGTACGTTTTGAGAAGGAAGTTCGCGAGGCTCTGACTGCGGCCGGCTACCCTGCCAAAGCCGATCCAATCCCGGTCTTTTCGTCGAACTGGATCATGATCGTCGTCATTCTGACAATCATGGTTATTTACGTCACGATGGTGTACGGGCCGATCGCCGCGATGCTGGTCGAGCTATTCCCGACGCGCATTCGCTACACGTCGATGAGCTTGCCTTATCACATCGGCAATGGCTGGTTCGGGGGCTTCCTGCCTGCAATCGCGTTTTCGATTGTGGCCGCGCAAGGCAACATCTATAGCGGCCTTTGGTATCCGATCATCATTGCTGGCATGACCTTCGTCATCGGCATGCTGTTCGTGAAAGAAACAAAAGACGTTGATATTTACGCCAAGGACTAAGGACTTATTATGTGGAAAATCGCTGTAGGATTTGTACTGTTTGCAGCACTCGCCCTCTGGATGCTCTCCAAGGGCGGTGACGTCGACATGGGTGGTGAAAAGCACGATGTTGCACCGCCTGCAGCGACCACAGAAAAAGCACCTGAGAAAGCGCCCGGAAAGTAGTTTCGGGGACCCATGAAAAGGGCCGGTTTACCGGCCCTTTTTTATTGACAGTTTTGCTCGTCGTGTTCGAGGACAACCTTGAACTGCGAGCGTAAATTGTTAGCGATTCAGAGTGATCTCAAAACGTAGCCGAACACCGGTGAGCTCAACGACATCACCCGATGCCAGGTCACGTAGACCCTCCAGCGCATCGCCGTTGATATACGCTGGCGTTATCCCCTCAAGTTGCTTGATTTGCCACCGTGTTGGGCTGATGCGCAAAAACTCAATCACTTGCTTGCCCTCCTTGCCTAGCGTGACGGAGGGTTGGTTGAGCGGGTAGCGTTTGCCCAATGCCGTGCCCGAAAGCACCGAGACGCTTGCCGACAATGATCGCAAGCCCGTGCCAGCACTTGGGCCGTCTGTCTTCGAAGGCGAGGTCTGCTCTGTTGATGTTACGGCCTTCGGGGCAACAACTGGACCGTGCGGAACGACGACAGATGTTTTGGTGTTGGACCTGATCGGTGAGTTGACCAGCGACGCCCCTTTAGGCAATGCAGCGAGCAATGACGGATCGAGGTGAAGTCCAGGATTATCTTGCGCGTCCAGTTGTTTCGCTGCCAGGGGCGTGACCGCTGATGGCATCGGTGCCAACGACGCAGCAGCAGATGGTGCTACGTGCGGGAATGTTGCCGAAATCTCGACGGGGTCGTTGGCCGTCGTGTTGACCGTTTCGCCGCCAGCAGCAGGTAATGCGAACGGCTCAATCGATTCGGGCTGAATAAATTTGGCAGCTTCGTCCAGCTCGGCGAAGTACATCAGGCGTTCGCGCCCCACGCCAATCTGATCACCATGACGCAGGGTGTGAAGCTCAATCTTCTTGCCGTTTACCCGAGTACCGTTTGTGCTTCCAAGGTCTTCTAACGTCGCTGAACCGGGAAGTACGCGGATCAACGCATGCTCTGCGCTGATTCCGGGATGTTTTATGCGAACGTCGCAGCGACTGGTGCGCCCGATCAGGTTCTGTTCAGCCTTGAGGGGAAACTCAATGATTGAGCTGTCGGGTTGGAGCCAAAAGAGTTTAGCCATGATGGTTCACTATTTTCCAGCAGGCGGTTTCAAGAATTTTTGCCACCACTGGTCAGCTACGGGCGGATCGCCCACGACAACAATAATGGCGGAGATGTTGTCACGTCCGCCGTTTGCGTTTGCGTTGTCGATGAGTACCTTAATCCGCTCAGACGGGGTGGAATTTGCGCCCAGTTTGGCACTGATGGCATCATCGTTGACCAGATCCGATAGTCCATCTGAACAGAGCAGATACACATCCCCGGGTCGCGTTCGAAATTCCTGTACGTCGGCCTCCGCAATGGCATCAATGCCCAACGCACGCGTGATTAGGTTCTTTTGCTGCGAATGCTTCGCTTCTTCTTCAGAAATCAAGCCTTTTTCGAGTTGATCCTGCACGTAAGAGTGGTCGCGCGTGAGCTGTTCCAGCCCATTTTCGCGCCATCGATAACAACGCGAATCGCCGACGTGCGCAATGCCCACACGACCATCATAGAAGCGCGCTGCAACGATCGTCGTGCCCATACCGTTCAGCTCTTCACGTCCGCGCGCTACACTGCAAATTCGATTGTTTGCCTTCTCAATCGCGCCACGCAATTGCCGCATTGCGACAGATATCCCGGTTTCTGGATCAATCCGCCCTAGATCTGCGTCGGTCAAGCTGACGTCGGATGAGTCTTCGCGCACCACGTCAATCGCCAACTGACTGGCGACTTCACCGGCCTGATAGCCGCCCATACCGTCAGCCAAAACAACGAGCTTGCGCTCATCGTCGACGAGGATGGCGTCCTCATTGTGCGCACGTTCGCGCCCCACGTCGCTGCCGCCAGCGAACAGCCAGGGCCGCAGCGGGCGTACTTTCGTTTTAGGGCTGGGTGAAGCTCGCGATGATGCCATCTGCATAATGTACTAAACGTTGATCCGATCACGCCGCCGCATCGACCAGAATTGGTTTCAATACGCGTTGAAATTCACCCGGAGCCATCCCAACGAGGAAGCCGCGCTTGCCGCCATTGATGTAAATCACGGGCAACTGCGCAATGCTGCGCTGCATATAAACAGGCAACACTTTTCGTGTGCCAAAGGGCGAAGTGCCACCCACTATATAGCCCGTGTGCCGATTCGCCGTGTCTGGGGAGCAGGGGCCAATGTTCTTGCATCCGCGTGCTCGGGCGAGATTTTTTGTCGAGACCTCGTGGTCGCCGTGTTGCAGACAAATGAGCGGCTGTTTCTGGTCATCCTCAAGCACGATAGTCTTGATCACGCAATGCTCATCTACACCAAGCATTGCTGCCGAATGTTCGGTCCCACCCCGCTCAACATAATCGTAAAGATGCGCCGTGAAAGTCACCTTGTGGTCGCGCAACATGCGAATCGCCTGGGTGACCGGATAGTCGTCAGTTTTTGCCATGGTTTCTCGGCCGTCCTCTATCTACCGCGCGGGTGGTTGTCCCGATGAATAAGCTTTAATCGCTCGCGGGCAACGTGAGTGTAAATCTGGGTCGTTGTGATGTCGCTGTGACCGAGGAGCATCTGCACGACACGCAAGTCCGCGCCGTGATTGAGCAAATGCGTGGCAAATGCGTGGCGCAGTGTGTGCGGCGACAACGCTTCGGACTCGATACCAGCGAGGACTGCGTTGCGCTTGATGATGTGCCAAAACGCTTGCCGCGTCATCGGCTCACCACGTGCGGTTAAAAAAACATGGTCATTGGTCCGCGGTGATGGTAGCCACAGGGCGCGTGCGCCGGCAACATATTGTTTAAGCCAGCTTACCGCCAATTCCCCCATCGGCACGAGACGCTCTTTCGATCCTTTCCCCATCACTTTTACGACACCTTGTTCCAGATTCAACTGGATGAGTTTAAGGCCGACCAACTCGCTCACGCGTAATCCAGTCGCATAAAGCACCTCCAGCATCGCACGATCACGCTCGCCGAGAGGCGTGCCCGTGTTGGGCGCAGCCAGCAGGCTCTCTACTTGTGCCTCTGACAGGTTCTTGGGGAGGTACCGGGCTGACCTGGGCGCGTCGATCAGCTCGCAGGGATTCGCAATGTCCGCGCCAGTTTCCACTTGCCAACGATAGAAGCGCTTCAGCGTTGAAAGCCGCCGACTCACCGAACTGGGCCGAGCATTTTCAGCAAATTGACGCGCAAGGTAGCGCTCAATGTCGCTGCGGTCGATGCTGTTCTGATTGATTTTTTCACCACTGCACCAAGCGCTGAAGCGCGCCATATCCTGACGATAACTTGCCAGCGTGGCGGGTGACAGTCCATCCGACAACCACAACTGATCACAGAACCGGTCGATTAGTTCAGCAGTCACACTGGTCATGGGTGCGCCGAACGATAGAGCGTTGTGCCCATTGCGAGTGCGTCATAAACAGCCAACCCTGTGGCTTCGGCGACTGAGCGGGCATAGGGCGGCATATTCGCGCATTCAAAAAGCCAACGACCAATGTTTAGGTGAGTTTTTTGTATCGATTTGGCAAGTCGAACCCATTCACCCTGAGCCGTCGCCGCATCGAGTGGAATTTCAGCGTCGAGTATTGCGCGGCGAAAGTGCGATTCGCCGGACAGATCAAATATCAGGGCGTCGTCTGGAATACCAGCAGCCGTCCGCACCGAAGCGCCAAGCGCCACTTTGTCGATGGTCAGGATGGCCACTCGACGCGTCGGACCCAACTCCTGCTGCAGGGCGTTATAGCTCGATAACGTAGATGTACGAACCGGGACCACAAGTGCGACTTCTAACGCCCTTTGGTGCCGCACCAGAAAGCCGCAGGTCGTTATCACTGCACACGCACCGCGCTTGACGAGCCGTCGCCCGGCTTCGATGAAGGACTCAATCCCTTCATAAGTTCCAGAAACCACAGATTGGGCAAATGCACCCTCAACTCGCTCAATAATGATCGGAAACGGCCAGGAGTCGGGATTGCCAGCATCGCCCAGCGGGCGCAAAAATTGCGTATCCAGCATGATGATGCCGAGCGGCGGTGGAATGGCGGAAGGCAAAGGAACGATCAAAACACTACTATTGAATGGAACGCAATTTATCAAGAATTGGCGCAATTGCAGAAACTTGGTGAATTGTGGTGCAGCCGCTGACAAATTGACGCCGGACATTTTGGTAAATGCCAAGACTTATCGGTGGCGACCCAGTCGCAAAAGACCTAACAATGTTCATCAGAATTTGTTGGCCTGCTCTGATGAAGACTACCCGTTAAACGCCCCTTCCGCTAACTTTGGAGAACCTGAATGAAACTGACCTTTCGGACGCTTGCATTAGCCTCAGCTTTGATCGCTGCAAACAGCATGGCGCAAACCAAATGGGACTTGGCATCGGCCTATGCGCCCGGCAATTTTCACACGCAAAATCTGGTGCAGTTTGCTGCCGACGTTGATAAAGCGACTTCCGGGAAACTCAAGATCACGGTGCACTCGAACGCGGCGTTGTTTAAGGCCCCCGAGATCAAGCGTGCGGTGCAAACCGGCGGCGCACAAATGGGTGAAATTCTGTTGGTGAACTACCAGAATGAATGGCCGATTTTCGGTGTGGACGGCATTCCGTTTCTCGCTGATAGCTATGAAGCGTCCGCGAAGCTCTACGCGGCGCAACGACCGGTAATGGACAAAAAGCTGGGCGAACAAGGGATGATGAGTCTCTATTCCGTGCCGTGGCCACCACAAGGCATTTATTCGAAGAAGCCAATTGCCAGCGCGGCTGATTTAAAGGGCAGCAAGTGGCGTGCGTATAGTCCGGCAACCGCACGAATCGCGGAATTGGTGGGGGCTCAACCGGTAACTGTTCAGGCTGCCGAGTTGTCGCAAGCAATGGCCACGGGCGTGGTGGAGAGCTACATGAGCTCAGGCTCCACCGGCGTTGATACCAAGACGTACGAGCACATCAAGAACTGGTACGACACTCAAGCCTGGCTACCGAAGAATACGGTGCTTATCAACAAGAAAGCGTTCGACGCGCTTGACAAGCCCACTCAGGATGCGCTCCTGAAGGCAGGCGCCGACGCCGAAAAGCGCGGTTTAGAGCTATCGAAAAAAACCAATACCGAATCGCTTGAAACACTCAAGAAAAATGGCATGGTGGTGCATAAACCAAGTGCTCAGCTTACCGCTGATATGAAAAAGGTGGGCGACACGATGCTCGCAGAATGGCTCAAGAGCGCCGGAGCTGAAGGCCAAGGCGTCGTTGACACGTTCCGCAAGTAACCGCAGAGATTCGTAGTGTGGGCATCCGATGCCCACCGTGCTGCGATAGTCGCTCATGGTGGGCACAAGCGCCCACCCTAAACAACTGTACGTCGAAGGCTTTCATGCGCAATGCGCTAGACACACTCTACGACTCCGCCGCGTGGATCGCGGCGATGTTCATGGTCGCACTACTGGTGATGGTTATGCTCTCAGTGGGCGGGCGCGAATTGGGTTTCCACGTCCGTGGAACGGATGCTTATGCGGGGTACATGATGGCAGGTGCCGGATTCTTTGCGCTTGCACACACATTGAAACGCGGTGAGCACATTCGCGTGACCTTACTGTTGCATGCACTGGCACCGGCTGCGCGCCGACGCATGGAAATATTTTCTCTCGGTATTGCAGTTTTGCTCGCCGGACTGCTCGCTTTTTTTAGCGCCAAACTCTGCTGGCAGTCGTGGCAGTTTCACGATATTTCAACAGGTAACGATGCAACGCCGCTGTGGATTCCGCAGATATCAATGGCGCTGGGCACACTAATTTTGTTTGTGGCTTTTGTTGATGAATTTGTCTGTGAATTGCGTGGCACGCGTAAAGCGTACGCCAGCGATGAGCTGCTGCGTAACGAATAGCCAGGCAGCACTATGGACATTCTCATTACGCTGTTATTGATCGTTGTTCTGTTCGGTTTCCTCGCTGGCGGCGTCTGGATCGGCCTCACGCTCTCTGGCGTGGCGTGGGTGGCGATGGAGCTGTTCTCTTCGCGTCCCGCCGGCGATGCCATGGCCGTGACAATTTGGGGTTCAGCCAGTAGTTGGACGTTGACGGCCTTGCCGCTATTCGTCTGGATGGGCGAAATTCTGTTTCGAACGCGGCTGTCGCAAGATATGTTCAAAGGCTTAGCGCCTTGGGTCGAGCGACTCCCGGGTCGCCTGCTACACACCAATGTGATCGGTTGTGCGATCTTCGCTGCCGTGTCGGGCTCATCTGCCGCGACCTGCGCGACGATTGGCAAGATGACACTGCCTGAGCTTAAA
Organism: Casimicrobium sp.; assembly: GCA_039925745.1. GTDB lineage: Bacteria > Pseudomonadota > Gammaproteobacteria > Burkholderiales > Casimicrobiaceae > Casimicrobium. The sequence goes on from JBDSYI010000399.1 coordinate 16,723, forward strand.
AAACGCGGCTATCCTGATGATCAGGTGATCGGGACCCTGGCGGGTGCGGGCACATTGGGTTTGCTCATTCCGCCATCGATCATCATGATCGTCTACGGCGTTGCTGCTGACGTTTCGATCTCCAAATTGTTCATTGCTGGCATCTTTCCGGGCATCATGCTGGCGACACTTTTTTCCGGCTACATCGCGGTGTGGGCGTTAATGAATCCGGACAAGATTCCGGTCGCCACTGCGAGCTATACGTTCGTGCAAAAGCTGTACGAGTCGCGCCACCTGATTCCCGTCGTTTTGCTGATCATGGCGGTGTTGGGCTCGATCTATTCGGGCATTGCCACGGCTACGGAAGCCGCGGGTGTGGGCGTGATCGGTTCGTTGATTCTGTCGCTGTTGCAAGGCTCACTCAACTGGCAATCATTCAAAGAAAGTCTGCTTGGAGCGACCCGGCTGTATTGCATGATTGCGCTGATCCTGACCGGCGCAGCATTCCTGACGCTAGCGATGGGTTACCTCGGCTTGCCTCGCGCCCTGGCCGAGTTCATCAACGCCCTAGGATTGTCGAGATTCATGCTCGTCGTGGCGCTCGCTGCGTTCTACATTTTGCTTGGCTGTTTCCTTGACGGCATCTCAATGGTTGTGCTCACGATGGGCGTGATTCTGCCGACGGTGACGAGTGCCGGAATTGATCTCATCTGGTTCGGAATTTTTGTCACGTTGGTAGTGGAAATGGCACAAATCACGCCGCCCGTGGGCTTTAATCTCTTCGTGCTGCAGGGCATGACCAAGCGCGAACTCTCCTACATTGCTCGCGTCGCGATGCCGATGTTCGTGCTGATGTGCATTGCTGTACTTTTGCTCTACTTCGTCCCCGAAATCGCGACATGGCTACCCACCAAGATGTAGCGCCGGCTGGCTGTATTTTCTCCTTTCTTGACACTATGACGGACTCACTCACTGCACGATCAGGCCAATGGCAATTCTGGATTGACCGTGGCGGCACGTTCACCGACATTGTCGCGAAGCAGCCTGATGGGGCGCTGGTAACGCTGAAACTGCTCTCGGAAAGCCCGGAACGTTACAAAGACGCTGCGGTGCACGGCATTCGTGAATTGCTCGGTGTGAAAGCCGGCGATCCGATTCCTGCCGAGTTAATCGAAGCAGTGAAGATGGGCACTACCGTTGCCACCAACGCGCTGCTTGAGCGCAAAGGTGAACGCACTTTGTTGGTCGTGACTCGTGGTTTTCGTGATCAATTGCGCATCGCCTATCAGGCACGCCCGAAGCTTTTCGTGCGCAAGATTGAATTGCCCGAATTGCTTTATGAAACCGTGGTCGAAGTGGATGAGCGCATCGGTGCGCATGGTGATGTGGTGCTTCCGCTTAACGAGGCGAAAGCCAGAGCCGACCTGCAAGCCGCGTTTGCAAAGGGCTACCGCTCAGTTGCTGTCTGCCTGATGCACGGCTATCGCTTCACGCAACACGAGGCCGCATTGAAGCGCATTGCGAATGAAATCGGGTTTACGCAGATCAGCGTGTCGCATGAAGTTTCGCCGCTCATGAAGTTCGTATCACGTGGAGATACGACAGTGGTTGATGCGTATCTTTCTCCAATTTTGCGTCGCTATGTCGAGCAGGTGCAGTCCTCTCTCGGCAACGTCCGCTTGCAGTTTATGCAGAGCTCGGGCGGCTTGACTGACGCACACAAATTTCAGGGCAAGGACGCGATTTTGTCTGGCCCAGCAGGCGGAATCGTTGGTGCAGCAGCAGTAACGCAGCTAGCCGGCTTCGACAAGATGATCGGCTTTGATATGGGCGGCACGTCGACCGACGTGACGCACTATGCCGGTGAATACGAACGCGCTTTTGAGACCGAAGTCGCGGGTGTTCGCCTGCGTGCGCCGATCATGCAGATTCACACGGTGGCTGCGGGCGGTGGCTCGATCTGCACGTTTGATGGCAGCAAATTCCGCGTTGGCCCCGAGAGCGCAGGCGCGAACCCTGGCCCAGCCGCGTATCGTCGTGGTGGCCCGCTCACGGTGACTGACTGCAACGTGATGGTCGGCAAATTGCGGCCCGAATTGTTTCCGCCCGTATTCGGGCCGAACGGTGATCAGCCGCTTGACACCCGCGCTGTTAGCGACAAATTTGAAGCGATGGCGTTGCAAGTTGAACGCGACACAGGCCAAAAGAAGTCACCCGAAGAAATCGCTGCCGGCTTCTTGCGCATTGCGGTTGAAAACATGGCGAACGCGATCAAGCACATCAGCGTGCAGCGTGGCTACGACGTTACCGAATACACGCTGACCTGCTTCGGCGGCGCGGGTGGGCAGCATGCGTGCATGGTGGCCGATGCACTAGGTATGCAGCGCGTCTACATACATCCGTTTGCGGGTGTGTTGTCCGCCTATGGCATGGGGCTGGCCGATGTGCGCACGCTCAAACAGGCAGCGGTTGAGAAGACGTTGAATGATGAGCTTCTGGGTTCTCTAGGCGTTGAATTTGATGCACTGAGCCAACAGGCTCGTGCCAATGTTGAAGCGCAGGGGCTGGCCGCCGACAAGGTTCGCGTCGCGAAAACGCTGGCGCTCAAGTATGACGGCACCGACACCACGATTGAGTTGCCGATGGCCGAAAGCGCGTCGGCGTCCTCGCTGCTGAAAGCGTTTGAAACCACCTATCGCCAGCGCTACGGCTTCCTCATGCCCGGTCGTGCGCTCGTGGTTGAAGCTATCGCCGCCGAGGCAATTGGCCAGACCCAATCCGCACAAGAATCAACGCCCGATTTGCCAGCTCGCCCCGAGGGTATGCGGGCTCGCGCTGAGGTCAAGGCGTTTACCGATAACGCCCTGCGCGCTACGCAGGTTTTCTATCGCGAAGATTTGCGTCCTGGTGACATCATCACCGGCCCCGCCATTATCAAGGAGCCGATTGCAACAACGGTCGTAGAGCCTGAATGGCGCGCTGTTGTCACGCCACACAATCACCTCGTACTTGAACGCACCAAAAAGGCTGAGCGTGCTCACGCCATCGGCACCACGGCCGACCCGGTACTGCTCGAAGTGTTCAACAACCTGTTCATGGCGATTGCAGAGCAGATGGGCGTGACGCTCGCGAACACGAGCTACTCGGTCAACATCAAGGAGCGACTCGACTTCTCCTGCGCGATCTTTGATCCCG
>JBDSYI010000400.1:0-8695 GCA_039925745.1 Casimicrobium sp.
CAGGTGGCGGTGTTACCCGCACTTACAGCAGTTCCGCTAGTAGCGCTGGTGCTCACGAGCGTCAACCCCGCAGGCAAAACGTCGGTGAATTCATTGCCGGCGTTGTCCGCTTGATTTCCGGTGCCCGAGTTGGTCAGGGTGACGGTGTAAGTCACAGCACCGCCTTCGCGGAAAGTCCCAGAAACAGTCTTGGTTGCCGCGACCGTTGCCATCGGCGTCACTGCGGAGACATTGAAGTGAACTGGTTTCACCAATAACGACCAGCCACCAAATGAGCCATTGCCGTCTGGGGCACCTCCACTTGCGGCACTAAAGATATCCGCTACCAGTGCGTTCCATGTGCCTTTCGTGCTGGTGCCGTTGTAGCGCGAAAGATTGAGTACCGGATCACTAGGAACCGACGGGTCGACAAGAGCAGCCCAAGGCGAGTTATAAACCGGCAACCAGGACTTGGTGTACGGTGCGTCCGCTGCTACGGCTTGCACCATGTCGTTCGACGCTGCGTCGTCAATCACCATATTAACTATGCTGGTTCCGCCGAGGTCATTTAAGCCGTCGATGAGTGTAATCAGATCAGTACCAATGCCTGATGGCGAACGCAGCATGGCAGTTAAATCGCCAACGCCCGGATGATTGATTGCATCGATGCGGAAATCAACATCGGCAATTTCGAAGTCATCAGCGATAGCGAGACTGGAGAAAATGCCACGTGGACGATTGTTTGGAATCGTCAAACTCGGGGATTCCGATTTTGTATATGTAACGACTGGATCCGTGCCGACGCGAGTGCCTACACGAACGCGGAAGGTAGTTGACGTCGTGCCAAGGCTCGACGAGGTCGTCAGCGTGAAGTCAATCGGCCCGCCAGCAAGCATCGACGAAGAAACGCCAAGTTTGAATTGACCGCCTGATAGCGAGGCCTGCGCCGCGATCGTTCCGTAGGTGGCCGTGCCTGTGTAAATCGTGACGCCAGGCGTAGTAGTGGTCAACGTTGCGGTAACTGCGGTGGCAGCCTTGCCGACTGCACGCCAAGGATTGAACAGCTTGACAGTCATGAAGAACGATTCGCCCGGATCAATTGCACCGTTGTTGTTGGTGGCCGAATCGAGAATCGCTACATCGGTCACTTCATTCTTTACGTCCAGATACGGTTTCGCGAAAGACTCTTTAAAACCAGTGTGACTGCTCACATAGCGCCCGCCGATTCCGTACGGACTATCGGCACGATAACCGAATCCGCGATAGGCAAACGCGCTCCAGATCGACGCCTCGTTTGCACACGCATTCACGGCGCAATCCGCATCAAACAAAGCGTTACGGGCGTCGACAAACGATGGGTTGATTGGCGTCATCTTCAGCGCATTAGTCACAAGACGCAGTGAGGTCACGTTGCCAGTTGGCACGTCGCCATTGGCACCCGCTGGATCAGCGATGATATTTGCGCGCATGCCCCACAAGGTGTTGGCCCAGATCTCACCTGCGTTGTGCACCTCCATAGCCCCGTTGAGGTTGAACGAGACAGAAGTCGGCGTGATGCCGCCACTCATGTCGTTTGTTACATCGTCAACGTCGGCCCACGTGAGCGGATTCACCGCAATATTGGTTGAGTACGGGAAACGGCGAATGCCGTACAGGTAGTTGTCGGTATAGGCGAGGCCTGCCAATTTGTAAGTCGCGTACGCGCCAGACGCATAGGCCCCGTTGGGGTCATCCGCGTTGGTGTTATTGAGTAGTGAAAGCGCATAGAAATCGCTCCAACCCTCGCCCATCGAGCGCGCATGATCCCAATTTAGACCCGCAGCGTTGCCGACCAGGCGGTTCGATAAGCCGTGCGTCAGTTCGTGCAAAACGATTTCGGCATCAAGACTTCCGTCGCGATCAATGGTTGGACCTGTGAAACGGTACATCTGCATGCGACCTGATGTGCCGTCAGGCGGTGTTGAAAAGTTTGCATTGTTGGTGCCTGAACCGTCTACGGCCTCGGCCAGAACGCGATCATTGCCGACTCCATTGGCGGAGAAGTTGGTTTGCTGGAAGTTGCCAGCGGCCTCGTCAAATCCAAGCTGAAAGGTCTGGTCGTGATACCAGTTTGTCAAATAGAAAAGGTGAGTAACGACACCACGACGGAATTGATCGATGGCCGCAGTTCCGCTGGTACCGTTACCAGTCGCCGTTTGTCCTGCCTCCGGATTACCACCCTGGGGCGCAGGCAGGTAATTGGTCTGGAAGTCGCGCGGCGTGGTTCCAAGGAAGTCACGATTGCGAGTATTGGCATCGGGGTTACCGGTAGGCCGGCCGTTGCCATCAAGAACGCCAGCGGCTGCTGTGTCGCAAACGTTTGCGCCGCCGGTTGCACCTGACTGAACCTGATCGACGCAAGCGACGACGTTGTTGCCAAGCGTCTGTGTTTCGTTGGCGGTACAAACACCGCCTGGACAATCGTTAATCCATCCATTCGGGCTAGCAACGATATCCTGTACGGCGGACATATTGACAATCGTGGGAGCAATGCCAGCCGCTTGAAATCCTGAACCCGGTGTTGCCGTCGTTGGCGACTGTGGCGCCGGGCTATCAGCAGGGGTCTTGCCGTCTGCCTGTACATAAACGCGGAATCGAGCCTCGTGTGCAGACGCGTAATCTCGAATGTTTTTGCGCCACAGGACGTCACCCGTCTTGGAGTCAACAATCGTATACAAGTCACTCTTACCGGACGTAAACGCGATCAATGACCAAGCTTTTACGAGCACTCCGGGGGCCAATGGAAACAGCACCTCGCGGGCGCTAATCGACCCGGTCACGAAGTCATCGGAAGAGGACAGTTCGATGCGACCGCCTGCTCCTGAACCGGTGACGCTAAAAGCAGACTCCGGAATTTGCCGACCAATGCTTGCAAACAAACGTGATGTCGCGGCGGCGGCGCTCAGCTGGGTACTTCCATCTGTTGTTGCAAGCGATCGCGCGCGGGGCACCATAACGCCGACAAATTTCACCAGTCTGCCACTTCGGTCAATCAGGAATCGGGTTTCGCTTTGAAAAACAGGAATGCCATCAATCTGTTGCTCGGCGCGCAGCATGCGCAGACCACTTTGCGCGCCATCACTATCGCCCAAGACACGGAGATCGTCTACGTCGCTCGAAGACAACCCCGTCAAAGCGCCACCAGATCCTCGCAGATATTCGCGGACGATGGATTCGCTTGATTTTCCGGGCGCAGCTGGCGTCAGCGTGCCTGCCGTGTGGGACACTGAAGTAGCCGCGCCAGTAAGCACGGATAAGCTCACGGAAAGTCCGGGGTCGGTGCGCATCTGGCGAGCGGCGATGGACGCAATAGTTGCGGCACTGCTGCGTGCTGCAACACCCAGGGAAGCCGCTTGCGGACGTGCGTCAAGAGATCTTTGCCACGCGCTTCGCGCGTTAACACGCACATCAAGCATATTAAGCGCTTCGGCCTTTGTTTCCCCTGGTTCTGGTGCCATCACCCCATGAGAAACGCTAGCAAGCGACAATCCAAACAGCAGTGCACCGAACGCCGTCGCCCGGCGTATAGAACCCGAATAAATCATTAGACCCCCGTAAAAACGTTTAAACCCGCCGACCCCAAATCGGGACCGACGTGAAATTTAGAAGTTTGCGTAACAGTTTTTATATTAATTGTTGAGACATTTCTAGCGAAAAGAGCCTGTCGGGCCTATTTATTTTTGTTGACGCGCCTGTGCGTCAGGTCACCGTCAGGGCACGATAATTCGGCTTCCTGAATACACCGAGGCGAATATGAGTTTCAACGGTTCCGTCATCGTGATTACGGGCGCCTCCGACGGGATTGGTGCCGAGCTTGCTCGCCAGCTGTCGTCGGAACACCCAAAATTGGTGCTTGCGGCGCGTCGCCTCGATGTGCTGCAAGCGGTGGCTGATCAATGCTCGGCGCGCGGCGCAACTACTCTGGTCGTGCCGACGGACGTATCGATTGAAGCGGACTGCCGGGCGCTGATCACCGCGACAGTCGAAAAGTTTGGGCGCATTGACATGCTCGTCAATAACGCCGGTGTGTCGATGCACGCCAATTTCGACGAGATTACCGACACGTCGGTCTACGAAAATCTGATGCGTATCAATCTCATGGGTAGCATCTGGCCGACCCATGCAGCGCTGCCGTATTTGAAGACGAGCAAAGGCCTGGTAGTTGCCGTCGCGAGTCTCGCCGGGCTGGTTGGTGTGCCGGGGCGCACGACTTACTGCGCGACGAAGTTTGCGCAGACTGGATTTTTTGAAGCCTTGCGAGTTGAGTTGCAATCCGAAGGCGTTGACGTGTGCATCGTCTATCCCGGCGTCGTCGCAACCGACATTCGGCGCAATGGCTGGAACGCAAAAGGCGAAACGGCAGGCACTTCGGGTTTGAGCGAAAGCAACGCAATGAGCGTTGAAGAATGCGCTGGGTTAATTGTCTCGGCAATGCGTTCGCGTAAACGAGAGGAGGTGATGAGCGCCAAAGGCAAACTTGGACGATGGATGAAGTTGATCGCGCCAGCGAAAGTGGATGCGATGGCGCGCGCTGCGTTAACGAACGAGCACTGACCTTATCGTGGTGCTGCGCACTTAGCGCTACAGATACGCGGCAGTATTGCGCGCCTGCGCCGCGACTGCCTCACGATATTCCGCTTTCAACCGCTCCAGCAGAACCGCAGTCGTCGGCACATCATCCATCTGCCCCACGCCTTGACCGGAACCCCAAATGTCCTTCCACGCCTTCACCGCGCCGCCGCCGAAGTTCATCGCGGTTTTATCCGCGCTCGGCAAGTTGTCCGGATCAAGGCCCGCCGCTTTTACCGAAGACTTTAGGTAATTGCCGTGAATGCCGGTGAATAGGGATGAATAGATGATGTCCTGCGCTGTGGCATTCACGATTGCGTCTTTGTACGCGTCCACCGCGCGTGCTTCCTGCGTCGCGATGAAACGCGTGCCCATGTAGGCGAAGTCCGCGCCCATCGCTTGTGCGGCCAGAATGCTGGAGCCATGCGCAATTGCGCCGGACAATGCAATCGGCCCGCTGTAAAAGCGACGCACTTCGCGCACCAGCGCGAACGGCGACAAAGTTCCCGCATGGCCACCCGCGCCCGCGCACACAAGAATGAGCCCGTCAACACCCGCTTCCAGCGCCTTCTCGGCATGCCGAATCGAAATGACGTCATGCATCACGATACCGCCCCATGCGTGCACCTGTTTGACGATATCGCCCGGAGCGCGCAGGCTCGTAATGATCATTGGTGCTTTGTACTTTTCGCACATCTGCATGTCGTGATCGAGGCGATCATTGCTGGCGTGCACTATCTGGTTAACCGCGTACGGTGCGATCCGTCTTTTCGGTTCGGCCGTACGCGCTGCAGCGAGCTTTTCGGTCAGCTCGGCGAGCCAGTCATCAAGCTGCTCTTTAGGTCGCGCATTGAGCGCCGGAAATGCGCCGATCACGCCGGCCATGCACTGCGCCAGCACCAGCGGCGGATGCGAGATGATGAACAACGGTGCGCCAATCACGGGCAAACTGAGTTGATTCTCTAAAAAAGCGGGTATAGACATATAGAAGATTGCTTACACTTGTGGGCTAACTGAGACTCAAAAAATTACGTCGGGCAATTGAGGCAATTATGGACTTACGGTATTCACCTGAGCAACAGGTTTTCGAAAAAGAGGTACGCGAATTTACCCGCGATAATCTTGATCCCGAGGTAGCCCGAAAAGTGCTTGAGGGCTGTCGCCTTGAGCGCGAAGATTTTCTCAGTTGGCATCGCGCTCTGAATAAAAAAGGCTGGGTCGGTGTCGGCTGGCCGAAAGAGTTTGGCGGGACCGGCTGGGACGCCACGCAACAGCATATTTTTGATGAAGTGACCGCCGACGCTGGCGCGCCACAGTTGATTCCGTTTGGTCTGCGCATGGTGGCTCCGGTCATCATGAACTTTGGCAACAAAGCGCAGCAGGATTATCACTTGCCAAAAATTCTGTCTGGAGAAAACTGGTGGTGTCAGGGTTATAGCGAGCCGGGTGCGGGCTCTGATCTCGCATCGTTGCAGTGCAAGGCTGAGCGTGTCGGAGATCACTACATCGTCAATGGACAGAAAACGTGGACGACGCTCGGGCAACATGCAGACTGGATTTTTTGCCTCGTGCGCACGTCGACCGAGGGTCGTAAACATGAAGGCATTTCGTTCCTGTTGATCGACATGAAAACGCCGGGTATCACCGTGCGCCCGATCATCATGCTCGACCAGGAGCATGAGGTGAACGAAGTGTGGTTTGACGACGTGAAGGTTCCTGTTGAGAATCGGGTTGGCGAAGAAAATCAGGGCTGGACGTACGCCAAATTTTTGCTGTCACACGAGCGCACCGGTATCGCTGGCGTAGGCCGTTGCAAACGCATTGTGAAACGTCTGCAAAATGTCGCAAAGAAGGCGCTGGCAAATGGTAAGCCCTTGATTGAAGATGTGCGTTTTCGAGATCGTCTGGCGCAAGTGGAGATTGATTTGCGCGCATTGGAAATCACCTTGCTGCGGGTGCTCGATGCCGAGCGCGAAAAGCGGCAACCGGGTCCAGAAGCCTCGCTCTTAAAGATCAAAGGCTCTGAGATTCAACAAGTGCTGACCGAGCTCACCATGATGGCCGCTGGCCCTGCCGCCTTGCCGTACGTGCGCGAAGGCGACAACGGCGCTGCGGACGTCGAATGGCTTTCGGACGAAGCGTTCCGCTATGCCACAGGCCATTACTTCAATTTCAGGAAGACATCGATTTACGGTGGCTCGAATGAAATTCAGCGCAACATCATTACGCAACTGGTTCTGGGGCTGTAAATCATGAATTTTTCTCTGAGCGAAGAACAAACCGCACTCAAAGACTCCATCGGCAAATTTCTCGAACGTGACTACACGTTTGATGATCGCTGGAAGGTCATTAAGTCCCACGAAGGCTGGTCGCGCGCGCACTGGAATCAGCTCGCCGAAATCGGGCTCATGGCGTTGCCCGTAGCTGAGGCTGACGGTGGCCTCGGCGGTGGTGGCGTTGACACGATGGTAGTGATGGAGCAGATCGGCAAAGGTCTCGTGCTGGAGCCGTATCTCGGCTGCGTGGTGCTGCCTGCGGCGCTGATCAAGTCGGCCGGGACTGAGGCGCAGCGCACTAGCTTAAGCGAAGGCCTTGCTAGCGGCGAAACAATTTACGCGTTCGCGCATTCGGAACCGGGTCAGCGCTACGAGCGCGCGTCTGTTGCGCTATCGGCAACGCCGAAGGGCGACGGCTATGTATTGAATGGCAAGAAGATCTCGGTTCTCGGCGGCGACTGCGCTGACGTGCTCATCGTGTCTGCAAAAGTGCCCGGCGATGCTGAAGCGTCTCTCTTTCTGGTGCCGGTAACGGCAGCGGGTGTCACCCGTCACGCGTATCCCATGCAGGACGCGCAGCGCGGCGCGGATATTGAATTTGCCGACGTAAGTGTCGGCGCCGATGCATTGCTCGGCGCGCGTGCCAAGGCGCAAGGGGCGATTGATTACGCGCTTGACGTGGCCTGCGCTGCGCTCTGCGCGGAAGCCGTCGGTGCCATGACCGAGCTGCAAAAAATTACGATTGAATATCTCAAAACGCGCAAGCAATTCGGTCGCGCGCTCGGCACCAATCAGGCGCTACAACACCGCGCCGTGGACATGCTGATGCACGTCGAGATGTCGCGCTCGATGGCGCTGGACGCAGCTGTTTCGGTCGACATCCCTGATCACGCTGCGCGAGCCAAAGCAATCTCAGCGGCTAAGACGACGATCAATCAAGCGTGCCGGTTCGTCGGTCAGAACGCAGTGCAGCTTCATGGTGGCATCGGTGTTACGCATGAATTGAACACGTCGCACTACTTCAAGCGCCTGACCATGATCAGTGTGACGTTTGGAGATACTGACTGGCATCTGGCGCGTTATGGCGATGCATTACTGGCAGCCGCGTAACGGGTATTTGACCAACGACTTTTTCATGAAAGCCATACTGCACAGGGGTTAGACGCCCAATTGATGAAAAGTCGATAAAGCAACTTATTGCGACCCAACCCCGGTGTGGAAAGGGTTTAACGAAAGAGCTATAAGGCGAAATCTGATTGCGTCGGCACTATTTCGCCATTTCCTGCAATCGACTTAGTCGCGCCTTCTCGCTTTCCACAAACCAGGAATCTGCACCGAGCACACTCGCAGCTTTCGCGAAATACGGCTTGGCATCGGCAGCCTTGTCCAGTGCTAGATAAATCTCCGCGATTTCTTCGTAGACATAACCATCGGGCGCGTTCGCCTGGGTCATGTCTTTCTCTAGTTGTAGTTGAATGGCGAGCGCTTCGTCGTACTTTTTTTGCAGTCGCAACACGTTTGCTACCTGCCACTGTGCGACACGAATTTGCGAGTCGCTGCGCGTCAGTTGAAATACCGTTAGCGATGCACGGAAGTATTTCAGCGACGCATCCAGATTGCCGCGCTCGCGTTCGGTGTGCCCCATGTTGTTGGCGAGCGATCCGCGCCAGCGCAGCGCGCGCGGAGCGTTGCTGGACATTGCCAACGCCATCGCACGCTCATTCCAGCGCATCGCTTCTTCGGGTGGATCGACGATGCCCAGCATGTGCGCCGCGTCAATGGCGAGCAACGTGATTTTTTCGCGATCAGCGAGCTGCCAGGCTTCAAAAAAA
>JBDSYI010000401.1:0-5187 GCA_039925745.1 Casimicrobium sp.
TGAGCGAGCAACTGAACGCCGAAGCGGACAGTTTTTCGGCCTGCGCGGCAAAGGATGATTTCGCAGAAGGCATCCGCGCGTTTATCGAAAAGCGGCACGCAAAATTTAGCTGACTCAGAGTCGCATCTCGCTCAGACGCGGGACAGTAAAAAAGCCTTCACCACATCACGACGAGGGATCGCAGAGATTGCGCCGAACCCGGTCGTGGTCAACGCCGCAGCCGCGTTGGCATAACGCACCGCGTCCAGCATCAAATCGCCCATCGCCATGCGCGCCACCACCGAGCCCGCGAAGCAGTCTCCGGCACCCGTGGCGTCCACTGTGTCGACCGGAAACGAGGCCATTTGCATCACATCTGCGCCTTCGCCCTGGCTTATTTTTACGCCATCAGCTCCGAGCTTTAATACCACCACCTGAGCGCCAGAACGATGAGCCCAGCGCAGTATTTCGTCATGATCTGAACTGCCCGAAAGCGCCACCGCGTCTTCGAACGAGGGGAAGAAATAGTCGGTGAGCGGCAATATCTCGGCTAACGCTGCTTGCGCCTCGTTCAGCGTCCACAATCGCGGGCGAAAATTGGCGTCAAACGCGGTAGTCGCACCCATTTTTCGGGCCTCTTGAAACATCGCCAACGTCGCAGCGCGTGCACTCGCGGATATCGCCTGTGTGATCCCGCTGGCGTGAACAAACTGCGCACCAGCGACGGCGTCCATGTCCACATCACCCGGCGCCAGTCTGCTCGCTGCTGAACCGCTGCGGGCATAGCTAAAGGTGTGACCGTCAGGGCCGTGATGCACGAAATAACCACCGGTACTGGCGTGCTCGTCGACTGTCACTTGCGAACAATCGATGCCCTCCCGCTTCCAGATCGCACGCAACGCGTCGCCAAACGGGTCGTTGCCTACCCGCGTGATGTAGCCGACGCTAGCACCCTGCCGCGCTGCGGCCACACAAAAGTTCGAGGTATCGCCACCGTAACCAAGCGTGTATTTACCGGGCTCCGTTGGGATCGCAGTCATCTCCCACATGGGTTCGCCGAGGCTCAAGATGTCAGGCATGTTGTTCTCGCTTTAAGTTTGGCAATGGATCAGTCGATAGTTCTACCACCGCCACGGTGGATTTTCGTCCTGGCGCCCTGAATCACGCAAGCGGCGCAATTCGCTTCCACGGCCGTGCCGACTCCAGCGCCCTCCCTGCTCTCAGAACGAGCGCGTCGCCATGCATCGGGCCGACGATTTGCGTCGACAAAGGCAGGCCATCCACATCGAAGCCGCACGGACAAACACAGGCCGGTTGCTGAGTCAAATTGAATGGGTAGGAGAACGGTGTCCAGTCCAGAAAATTGGCGATCGGGGTGTCCCATTCGTGCGACGCTTTCGCCTTGAAGGCCGGCACCGAAACACCGGGTGTCACCAATAGATCGAAACGTTCGTGAAACTTTCGCATCAACATACCCAGCTCGCCGCGACGTTTGATCAGCGCCTGCATTTCAGGCACCGTGACTCGCCTTCCCAACTCGGCCTGAGCCGCGAGTGCCGGCTCAGCCAACGCTTGTTGCGCCGGGGTCATTGCGTCGAACAACGTGGCCGATCCTACAAACCAGAGCTTCATGGTGATCTCAAGCGGGCATTCGAACCCGGGATCAATCTCCTCGACATGCGCGCCCAGTTCCGCAAGCGCCTCAGCCGATTTGCGCACGGCGGCGGCGACTTCGGGATGCACGTCTTTCACGTAGCCAAGCGCTGGACTGAAGGCGATACGCAGGCCGCGAATGCCGTCGTTGAGCCCAACGGTGTAATCGCGCGAATCGAAAGGCAGCGATGTCCAGTCCCGGGCGTCGGGTCGAGAGATCACATTCATGATCATCGCGGCGTCGGTGACGTGGCGCGTCTGCGGGCCCAAATGGGCCACCGTGCCCATTGGCGATAGCGGCCACGCCGGAACCCGCCCGAACGAGGGCTTGAGGCCAAACCCGCCCGTGAACGCCGCCGGAATGCGTACGCTGCCTGCGCCATCGGTGCCCATCGCCAGCGGGCCGATGCCAGCAACTACCGCCGCAGCGCTGCCGCCGGACGAGCCGCCGCTCGTTCGATCCGTGTTCCAGGGGTTGCGCGTGACGCCGGTCAACAGATTGTCAGTCGTGCCCTTGATGCCAAATTCTGGCGTGGTGGTTTTGGCGAAAATCACGAGGCCCGCTTCGCGAATACGGGCGACACTCGGCGCGTCGTCTAACCAGGCTTGCTTGGCGTCCACCGTGCGCGAACCGCGCAGCGTCGGCCAGCCTTTAGTGAGGATCAAATCCTTGATCGAGATCGGCACGCCGTCGAGCGGAGATAGGGGCGTGCCCGCCTGCCAGCGAGCCTCTGACGCGTTCGCATCAGCCAACGTTTTCTCACGATCCTCGAAGCAAAAGGCGTTGATCTTCGGCTGCCAGGCGTCTCGCCGCGCGAACACGGCATTCACCGCCTCTACCGGCGACGCCTCTTTGCGTCGGAAGCTACGTGACAGGTCTACGGCGGAAAGGTCAGCAAGATTCACTGTGGTATTCCTGAGTTCAATAATTGACGAGCGGAGACGACCGTTGAGCGGCCAAACGTAGACTAGCGCACGACGCACCGAAGTGGCGATCGTTGGTTCATCTGGCGATACAGCTTTGGCTCAAAATGGCGTCTGCTTACGGGCTAATCGCTAAAAATTGCACATATCGACTACATGAATAAACAACATTTAGCCCCTGTGCATTAAGGATTTCAGCAGAAAGCTGTATCACTCTCCGGGCGGTGCGTGACCCAGTCTTCAATCGCCAAACGCACCTCAACCGGTCGCTCGGTGACCGGCCAATGATGACAGTCAATCGTGGCAAATGAAACATTCGCGAACCCCGCAAAATCGCGTCGGGTAGCACTGACGCTCGCAAACGTCGCTCCGCTGGAAAGCAACACGCGAACCGGACAGCGCAACCGCGCAAAGTCTGGCTGTGCACGCAGCAATTCGACAACATCCTGCAAATACTGCGCGGTGTGGATATGCTTCAAATCGGCACGGGTTGAGCTGTATTGCTTGATGAACGCTTCGGTGTTCTCTGGTGACGCCAACGCAACCCGCGCGGCGCGATCCAGGTCACGCAAGTCAAGTGGCTCGATATGGCGGCGATAGAGGCCGAGCCGATTTACCAGACGAATGCTTGCGGCCGCCGCCGCAAACACCGGCGACAACGTGAGAATCAATCGGTTTTTCGGAAGCAACGCTGTGCGCAAAACCGGATCAATTAGAAACAACGAGGCCACGCGTTGCGGGTGCGACGCAGCAAAGTGCATTGCGACTTGCGCGCCGAGGCTATGGCCAACGATAACGGCGCGCTGATCCCCGAATTGATCAAGCGAAGCGGCAAGATCGGCGACCCATTGATCAACATCGCCACAATCACTGACAGTCGCACTAGCACCATGTCCACGCAGATCCGGCGTCAACAGGTTGTGCGAAGCAGCGAGCGACGTCTGCTCAACAAACTCGCTCCAGCGCGTGTGGTTACTGGCAAGGCCGTGCAGCAGCACGACCGCGTCACGCGCGATGACTGGCTCCGAAATCAGCGCTCAGAACCTAACCTTTGCTCACTCGCCCAATACCGCTGACGTTAGTCGAAACCTCGGTCGCGGCTCCCGTCCAGCTTAGGCTGCCGACGCCACTGACGTTGGCGCGCAATGATTTGTCCGCGCGCACGTGCGCGCTGCCCACGCCCGAAAGTGTGGTGGCCACGCGATCCGCTACGAGCGCATCCGCCTCAAGGCTGCCAACGCCAGAAAGCTCCGCTTGAAACGAATCAACGCGCCCGTTGAGCTTAATGCTGCCGACCCCCGAGGTCTCAACCGAAAGCTCGCCACCGTCAAATCCGCTGGCATCAATCGATACGGTTCCCGAATTTTCCATGCGTTTGATGTGACGCGCAGTGACTTCAAAAACGATATCAGTTTTAGAAAGCGCGGCACCGTGAGTGGAAAGCGTCAGAACGCCGTCTTTCACCTCGGTTTTGATCAGTGGGAGGACGTTGTCATCGGCAAATACCTTCAAGCTCTCCGTGTCGCCGATGCGTAATTTCAACTTGCCAACACCTTTCGCATCGATGGCGTCGAAGTTCGCCACGGTTCGCGTTTCGCTGGCAGCGACGCCGCTTCCTTTTATTTTTGATTCGCCGTCATTAAAAGTGATATTGAAACCGTCGCACGCGGCGAGACCCAAAGCAACCGCACCGAAAAGTGCAGCCTGCACCACTCGCGCTGAGAAAAATTTCATGATCAGGTGATCGCTTTCTGCGACTTAAGAACGGTCGTCGCCGTTGTCACAAGGCTCGCGATATCGGTCAAATTCTGCGGCACCACAATCGTGTTGCCCGCCTTCGCGATATTGCCCAGCGCGGCGATGTATTGCTCGGCTACCTTCAGGTTGACCGCCTGCAAACCACCCTGCGACTCAATCGCCATCGCGATTTTGCGGATCGCTTCGGCGTTGGCGTCCGCCTTCGCGATGATCGCAGCAGCCTCGCCCTGCGCCTGATTGATGTCGGAAATTTTGGTGCCCTCCGATTTGGCAATCGCCGCTTCTTTCTGGCCCATCGCGATGTTGATCTGCTCCTGTTTGCGGCCTTCGGACGCGGCAATCAGCGCACGCTTCTCGCGCTCGGCCGTAATCTGCGCCTGCATCGCGTGCAGAATTTCTTTAGGTGGCGTCAAGTCCTTGATCTCGTAGCGCAACACTTTGACGCCCCAGTTGCCGGCCGCCTGATCAAGCGCGCTGACAACCGCGTGGTTGATCATGTCGCGTTCTTCGAACGTTTTATCGAGTTCGAGTTTGCCGACGACACTGCGCAAGGTTGTTTGCGCGAGCTGCGTGATCGCCAGCATAAAGTTCGACGAGCCGTAGGTCGCGAGCTTCGGATCGGTCACCTGAAAATACAGAATGCCGTCCACCTGCAACTGCGTGTTGTCGCGCGTGATGCAAACCTGCGGCGGCACGTCGAGCGGCACTTCGCGCAGGTCGTGCTTCGCGGAAATACGATCCACAAACGGAATCGTGAAACGCAGGCCCGGCTCCAGCGTAGCGTGGTATTTACCCAGCCGTTCGACGACCAGTGCGCGCTGCTGCGGCACGACGCGAATCGCTTTAACGACGAAGATAATGCCGACGATGAAT
>JBDSYI010000402.1:0-12272 GCA_039925745.1 Casimicrobium sp.
ACCGTTGCTCGACGCCGCCATTGATCTCGCCGTGAACAAACCGGAAAAAGTGCTGCTGTTTAATCGTGGGCTTGAACCGATGAAAACGACGCCGGGTCGAGATGTCGACTGGGCTGATTTTTCTGCGACACACATGACGACAAAGGTGGCGTGTGAATGGGTCGAGTCGTCGCACCCGAGCTACATCCTCTACACCAGCGGCACCACTGGTAAGCCGAAAGGCGTGCAGCGTGACACCGGCGGATACGCCGTCACGCTGACGACCAGCATGTACAAAATCTTCGGCCTGAAGGCAGGCGAAACGATGTTTTGCACGTCGGACATTGGCTGGGTCGTTGGCCACTGCTACATCGTCTACGGTCCGCTGCTGGCGGGCTGCACCACGATCATGTACGAAGGCGTGCCGCTCAAGCCCGATCCTGCAATCTGGTGGAAGATTTGCGCCGAGAACAACGTGAAAACCATGTCTTCTTCGCCGACTGCGATTCGCGTGCTCAAAAAGCAGGAGGCGTCGTTTATGCAGCAATATCAACTGCCGAATCTGAAGTATCTGTTCCTGGCGGGCGAACCGCTGGACGAGCCCACCGCGCGCTGGGTATCAGATGCGCTCGGCGGCGTAAAAATCATCGATAACTATTGGCAAACCGAGAGCGGCTACCCGATCATTTCTGCGCAGATTGGCGTTGAAGACACGCCGCGCAAATTCGGATCGCCGTCATTTCCGGTGTACGGCTTCAATGTGAAGCTTAAGGACGAAGTCACAGGCGGAACGACCAAGGCCGATGAGAAGGGCGTTTTGACGATTGTGCCGCCGCTGCCACCGGGCGCGATGACGACCGTGTGGGGCGACGACGAGCGCTTCGTCAGTACGTATTTCGATACGTTCAAAGATGAGCAGGTGTACTCAAGTTTCGACTGGGCGACGCGCGATGCTGAGGGCTACTATTTCATTTTGGGCCGCACGGATGATGTGATCAACGTGGCAGGCCATCGACTTGGTACGCGTGAAATTGAAGAGGCGCTGCAGGCAAATTCGATGGTGGCCGAATGCGCGGTTGTCGGCGTAGCCGATCCGATAAAAGGGCAAATTCCTGTTGCGTTCGTGGTGCTCAAAGACCCGACGAAAGCATCAGAAGCCACGAAGATCGCTATCGCGCAAACGGTTGACAAAGAGATTGGCGCAATCGCCCGTCCGGGTGCGGTGCATCTAGTAACGGTGCTGCCAAAAACACGTTCCGGAAAACTGCTGCGCCGCACGATTCAGGCGATTGCCGAGGGCCGCGACCCTGGTGACATCACGACGATTGAAGACCCGGCAGCACTGATGCAAATTCGGGCAGCGCTCGGCAAGTAAACCGCCGGTCGCCGTAACTGGCGCAGTTAGTCATAATTGCGCCATGACATCTTTATCAACTCTGCGCTCGGTACTGGCTGCACACTTACTTTCCAGCGTGTGCGGCTGCGCAGTCGTCGATACTGGCGTTGGCGTGGTTAAGGCAGGCGCGTCTGTCGTCGGCACGACCATCGGCGTTGCGGGCACGGCTGCGGGCGTCGCGATTACAACCGCTGGCGTCGCAAAAGCGGTCGCTGTCACCACCGCCGGTGTCGCTGTGGCAACCACCAGCACTGCCATGGCCGCGGGGAGCCTCGTCGTCAGCGCGACTACTTCCGCAGCGAACGCGCGCCGTGCCGACGATATTGCAACGGCATCGGTGGTGGCCATCGCGCCTGATCGTTTTGGTGCAAACGACGGTCGCGTGTGGGTCACACGTAACTGCGCTGATGTCGCTTTCGGTGAGCCTGCGCTTTGGGTCGCACGGCGATCGGGCGAGAACGAAATTCGCGTGAACGAGCGCACCTCGTGTCAGGTCGTTTCCCTTCAATAGATTTTTAGACGTCAGAAAGGATTCAGGCGAGATGGCATCGGCGAACACGGACTTGCTTAAATGGCTCAACGAATGCCTCGCGCGCGGGCACACTGCGGCGAGTCTGACCGCTACTGCCTTGCAGTCAGGCTGGCACGCCGATACGGTGCGTGCCACCGTCGCTGAGGCGGTGGGGCGCGAGTTGATCGCCAATCGCGCGGTGGTCCGCACACCGGGTGGCTCGCTGCCCGAGCCCGACATGACGCAATCACCGACCTTTATTCAGACCTCGGATCGTCGTGTCGAAATCCTGACTGTGGTTAAACATCCGCGCGTGGTCGTGTTTGGAAATCTGCTTTCGGATGAAGAATGTGAATCGCTGATCGAACTCGCGCAGCCCAAACTCGCGCGTTCGCAAACCGTTGACAATCAAACGGGGGGCGAAGAGGTGAACAGCGCTCGCACCAGCGACGGCATGTTCTTCACGCGCTCGGAAAATCCGGTGTGTGATCGCGTCGAAAAGCGTCTCGCAGAACTGCTGAACTGGCCCTTTGAAAATGGCGAAGGCCTGCAAGTACTTCGCTACCGGATGGGCGCGCAATACGTGCCGCACTACGACTATTTCGATCCGGCGCAACCCGGCACGGCAAAAATTGTGCAGCGAGGCGGACAGCGCGTCGCAACCGTCGTGATGTATTTGCGAACGCCTGAACGCGGCGGCGCCACGGTGTTTCCCGATATCGGCCTCGAAGTTCAGCCAGTAAAAGGCTCAGGCGTGTTCTTCAGCTACGACCGACCGCATCCTGATACCAAGACGTTGCATGGCGGCACGCCGGTTACGCTCGGTGAGAAATACGTGGCCACCAAATGGCTGCGGGAGACGGAGTTTATTTAGCGCAAATGATGACCGTCTGGGAGCATGTGCCCGCGGTCTGATCTGAGTCGTTCGACTCAACTCGGACTAGGTATGACGCTTGCCTCCCTCTGTATGCCTGGGGTGTTTGCGACATACCTACATTTAGAAGAAGGACGTTTGCCGCCTTTCGATGCTGAAGAAAGCATGTTGCGAGAGCGTGCTCTTTGCGGCTCTCGTACGTCTACTCACTAATCGACCTTTGCGTTGGATGCCTTCGCAGCTTCGCGCCACCGCTCGATGTCGGCTGCGATGAATTTGGAGAAGTCTTCCCCCGTCTTCACATTGACCTTTACGCCCTGTCCTGAGAGACGTGCGGCCAGTGCGGGAGATTGCACCGCCTTGGCAAATTCTTCGGCAAGGCGACGCGTAATTGCCGGTGGCGTATGGGCGGGCGCCATCACACCGAACCACGAGCGAACTTCCGCGCTCTGCAAACCATTTTCACGCAGCGTCTGTGCATTGGGATAGGCGGCGAGTCTCTCCGGAGCGGTGGTCGCGATCACCTTTAACTTGCCTGCGGCGATTTGTTGGTGCACTTCGACCGGCACGGCGAACATGAGCTGCGTCTGACCCGCCAAAAGATCGATGATTGCGGGGCCACCACCTTTATATGGCACGTGAACCATGTCGATGCCGGCTCGGAGCTTGAACAGTTCGCCCGCTAGATGTGGCACCGTTCCGTTGCCTGCTGAAGCGAAACTAAGCGAACCGGGCTTCGCTTTGGCTAATGCGATCAGTTCGGCGACGTTGTTCGCCGGCAGGTTGGGGTTTGCCACGAGTACGAATGGTGCCTCTAGCAGCAAGGTGACTGGTACGAAATCGCGCAGCGCGTCAAAGCCTGGTTTCGAATAGATCACTTGCGAAATACCAAACGGTGTCGGCGCAAACAGTAACGTGTAGCCGTCCGCCGGAGCGCGCGCCACAAAGGTGGTGCCGATCGTGGTGCCGGCGCCGGGTTTGTTGTCAATTATGACGGGTTGCTTGAGTCGTTCTGCTACCTGCTGCCCGATATCGCGCGCCAGTACGTCAGTGGCGCCAGCTGGAGCAAAGGGTACAACAAGCGTGATCGGCTTAGTCGGATAACTGGCTGGCTGTGCCAGGGTGGGAGCGATACCTAATGCAATCCCAAGTAACAGGGCGATGGGACGTTTCATGATGCGATCTCCAGTAGCAAGGGTTGATGATCCGAGGCGCGCGTTGAGGTGATGACGTCGAGGGCGCGCACCGCCGACGTCAGGTTTTCGGAAACGAAGACATAGTCGAGACAGCGCCAGCGATCAGGCGGTTCATCAAGTCCGACGGTTGGAGTGTGGGGGATTGCGCTGTGTGCGACTTGCCAGGCATCCACGTAGGACGGAATAGCATCGATGGGAGCCGTTAGTCGCGCGAGCGCTTCGTCATCTGGCTGACAGTTAAAGTCACCTGTGAGTACAGCGTGAGTGCCGCGCGGGCGCGTTTCGAAAGGGCTGCCAACTTTATGCGCTTGTTCGCGGTCGCTCGCATGTTCGTAAGCCTCGCCGTGCGTTGCGCGCAGTGCATCCGCTTGCGCCAGGCGTTGAGTGGACGAGTAGAACTCTAGATGGGTGGTCGTGACGCGGAGAGCGTACATCGGTGTTTTGAGCACGGCTTCAAGCGCCATTCGCGGCATTGTCGGGACGTTCGCCGCTTCAGCGGGCCACGGCAGTTGGTGATGGAGCGCCTGGATCACGGGATAGCGTGAAAAAATCATGTTGCCAAATCGTTGGCGCCCGACACCCTCGGTGTGTCGATCCACGGCGACGCCTTCTATGGCCGTATAGTCAGGGAACAACGAACGCAGCGTCGAAAACTGATTGCTTCCGTCGTTACCCAGGAGCGCGCCATAGTTATCACTAATTTCTTGCAGGCAAAGCACGTCAAAATCAGCGATCTCACGCGCAGTACGTGCGATGCGGTTAAGGTCAACGCGGCCGTCCTGTCCAAGCCCCCATTGAATGTTCCAGGTGATGAGCTTCATGCGGCGGTTTCGTGGTGCGCGTTTGCTGAATTCGGCGCCCAGCCGTCGCTGGCGCAAAGGATGTCGCGAACCTCGTGCCAGCTCGCAGCATCAGTCGCGCAGAGCAGACCGCCCGTAGTTCTTGTCGGATCGTACGGCGCGCCGTCCAGATGGGCGCAGTAGCCGCCTGCTTCTTCGTGCAGGATGACTCCGGGCGCGTGATCCCACGGCGCGAGCTTGTGATAGAGCGCGAAGTCATATTGTCCACTTGCAATCAGGCGATATTCGTGAGCGGCGCAGCGGTAGGCCGCGTGAGCGGCGAATCGGCTTAGATTACGCGCCGTGCGCGATCGCTCCGGCTCAGACAGGTTTAACCACGATCCGCAGCCTTCGAGTTCAAAGGCTGGGCGTGCGGTAGCGACGCGCAGGCGTCGAACGTTGCCGCTGCTGTCGCGTAACCAAGCGCCTTGCCCACGCGCAGCGAACGCGAAATCGCGCAGCAACGGATCGCAGATGACACTTGCGAGTACGCGTCCGCGCAGGACGAAAGCCACCATCACGCCGAATAGACCCAGGCCAGCTGCGAAGTTTCGTGTGCCGTCGACCGGATCAACCAAGATCGTGAGTTGTTGCCCATGTAGCGCGTCGAGCAGTGCGGGCTGTAGATATACCGCTTCCTCGCCGATGATTCTGGCATCCGGGAACTGCAGCTGCAACGCCTTAGAGATCGCGCGCTCGGCGGCTTCGTCGGCTTCCGTCACGACGTCGATGCGAGAGATCTTGCTACGAATGTCTGTCGCTTCGAGATGGCGGAATCTTGGCATGATTTCCTCGTCGGCAACGGCTTGCAGCAATTCTGCGATGGATTCGAGTCGAGCGAGCGTAGGTTCGAAGGACATGACTGACAAGGTAACACCTAAGCGCGGATGATGCGGTAATTTATCATATGATTTGTATCTGTTCACATGAACATTGACTTTTCGTTTGATCCGGCAGAATCAATCGCACCGGATGATTGAAGTCGAATGGCACGATAGGATTGCAGCATGCGACGAAATAGGGCGAGCCAGCCTACCCCCCCTTCAGTTCTACCCGCGTCAGCGGCGGATGACTTTCAACAACGTCAGCTACTCGCACGCGTGGCCTGGATGTATTTTGTTGAGGGACGTAGACAGGAGGACATCGCAACAAAACTTCAAATGAACCGAATGCGGGTTAATCGGTTACTGATCGCAGCCCGTGAACAGGGAATCGTGCGCATCGAGATCGATTCCGCCGCCCGCCCCATCGCGGAGCTCGAGGCGCAACTCGTTGATCGCTATGGTTTGCGGCGGGCGCTTATCGTCCCGACTGGAGAAGATGATGCACAGACATTTGTCAGCATCGGTGTGACGCTCGGTGGTTTGCTGAACACCACGCTCTGCAACGGTATGACGGTGGGCACACACCGTGGGCAAACGTGCTATTCGATGTTTCAGGGGCTTAAATCGTCTGCCCTTCCTGAGGTATCTGTTGTTTCACTACAGGGTGATTTCACCGCGACGGGACAAGTATTGCCGCAAGAAGTCGTTGCCCGTCTCGCAGTCACTTTGGGCGCATCGTGTCACTATCTTGCCGCACCGACTTACGCATCGAGCGTCGACGAATGGCGCGTGCTTACCCGACTACCTATGGTGAGGAGTGTGCTCGATCGGGCGCAGAGGTGCGATCTGGCGGTGTTGTCACCAGGCGCGCTGGTTGATTCGAGTAAACGAATTCTCAAACACGTGATGACTGATCGTGAGCTTGCCGAGGTGCGAGCGGCTGGCGGTGTAGGGTCGTTGCTCGGTGCCATCTACGACCGAGAAGGGGGCCTCATCGAGCACGAAATTAACGCACGACGTATCGGAGTTGATCCGAGTGCGTTGATGCACGTGCCGGACGTCACGGTGGTGGGCATTGGGGCGCACAAAGTCGACATCATGCGTGTCGCGCTGAAACTGGGCTGGACGAAGACGCTGATAACGGACGAATTAACTGCGCGGGCCATTCTGCTTTAAGGCGAACGCGAAAGCGCGCCGCTGGGCAAAGCGCTCTCACGTCTGATCGGATGGCAGCGGCCAAGTCGCACCTAGTGTCAAGCGCTCCCGTTAGCCGCTTCGCGGATTGCGTTTACGGGTACAACCCGCGCAACTCACGCGCCGCCAGAACTCTCGTGCAAGCAATGATGAACGCTGCTGTCCGCAGTGACACATTGTTTTTCTCGGCGGTGTGTACGACCGCTTTCAGTGCTTCGACCATGATCCGCTCAAGGCGGTCGTTAATCTCCGCTTCCGACCAGAAGAAGCTTGAGAAATCTTGTACCCATTCGAAATAGCTAACGGTGACGCCGCCCGCGTTGGCGATAACGTCGGGGACCACCTTAATGCCACGATCATGCAGGATGTCGTCGGCAGCAGGCGTCGTGGGTCCGTTCGCGCCTTCGACGACGAGCTTCGTTGAGATGCTTCGTGCGCGCGTTTCTGTCAGCTGATTTTCCAGCGCGGCAGGCACGAAAATATCGCTCTTTAGCGCCCAGAAATCGCCTTCGCTTATTTTCGATACGCCCGCGAAATCAACCAGTGCGCCGCCACCCGCTACAAAGTCAAGCGCTGCATCGACATCAATGCCGCCCTCGTTCGCGACCGATCCGCTGGCGTCTTGCAGACCGACCACCACTGCGCCGGCCGCTTTAAATAGTTTGGCCGCGATGCCGCCGACGTTACCGAAGCCCTGCACCACGATACGTGCGCCTGTGATGTCAAAGCCCATCGCACGCGCAGTTTCGCGTGCAGCGATGTAGACGCCCCGTCCAGTGGCTTCTTTGCGGCCGAGCGAACCGCCTAGCGCAATTGGCTTGCCGGTCACGACTCCGGTCGCCGTAGCACCTGTATTCATTGAATAGGTATCCATCATCCACGCCATGATCTGGTCGTTGGTGTTGACGTCTGGGGCCGGAATGTCTTTGTCGGGTCCGATGATGAGGCCGATCTCGCTCGTATAGCGGCGCGTCAGGCGCTCCAGTTCGGGGCGTGTCAGTGTTTTTGGATCAACTCGAATGCCGCCTTTTGCACCACCGTAGGGCAGATTCAACGCAGCGTTTTTCACCGTCATCCATCCCGCGAGCGCCATGACCTCATCGATGGTGACATCGGGGTGAAAACGGACGCCGCCTTTGCCCGGACCGCGCGACAAATTGTGCTGCGCACGGAAACCTTCGTAGTGAGCTACCGTTCCGTCGTCCCGGTTGATTGGAATATCGACCGCCAGCACCCGTTTGCAGCGCTTGAGCGTTTCTACCCAGCGCTCGAGGTGGCCCAGGTGAGGCGCGACGCGGTCCACCTGAAGCAGATACATCTGCCAGGGACTTTGGGCGTGATTAGGAACGTATGAGAGACCCGGTGAGGCCATGAATGATCCAGTGTTCGTTGTGCGAAGCTGCCAATGTACGCGACCTGCATAATTTTGATCATGCTGTTCCTGGCATCAATCATGCAATATCGCCATTACGGAAATGCCCTGATTGCGTTAAAGTTAGCTTGGCCTGTAAATAGGCTGGGGAACGCTTTTTGTGCCACCGCATTTCGAAGCGATAAGACTAGAAACTGTTGGGGCGATGTTGTTTGACAGCACCGCCGCACGACAGCACAACGAGGGAGATATGTTGTTGAAGTCGAATTTTTTACGGCGCGCACTGCTTGTCAGTGCTTTGTTGCCACTTGGCGCATGGACTCATGCCGATACGCTATCGGATATCCGCGATCGAGGTGAGTTTTTGTTAGGCCACCGCGAGAGCTCATCGCCGTTTTCGTATGTCAACGAACGCGGCGAGCCGGTGGGTTATTCCGTCGACATCTGCCTGAAAATTTACGAGCAGGTCAAAAAGGACCTGAAGCGACCCGACCTAAAGCTCAAATACGTTCCTTTGAAACCTGCCGATCGGATTTCAGCGGTCAAGTCTGGGCGCGTCGATGTGGAGTGCGGTTCGACCACCAATACCGTTGATCGACAGAAAGACGTGGCGTTTAGCTACACAACCTTTGTTGCGGGAGCGCGCTTGCTCGCCAAAAAAGCAGACAAGATTGTGGAGCTGACGGATTTACGCGGCAAATCGGTGGTTGTCACCGAAAAGACTACGACCGAGCAGGTACTCCGACAAGTCAACAAAGAACGCAATCTCGATATGAAGATCATTGTTGCGAAAGACCATGCCGAAGGTTTTTCTCGACTGGTGTCTGGCGAGGGCGCCGCTGTCGCCAACGATGACGCGCTGTTGTTTGGCCTCGTGACCAAGGCGAAAGATCCGGGCGCGTACGACTTTGTCGGCAAATACGTGTCAGTTGAGCCCTACGGCATCATGCTTCGCAAAGACGATCCAGCATTTGCGAAGCTGGTAGACGTAGCGCTGTCGGCGTTGTTCTCTAGTGGTCAGATTCGCGCTATCTATGCGAAGTGGTTTGAGAGCGGCAGCTTCAAATTGCCGATGAACCAGTACATGAAAGAAAACGTCAAGATTCCTAACAAGTACGGCGTGCAATAGTTGTTATCGTAGTTCGCGTAGATCACTCGGCGCCAAGCGCTGAAGTCCCGCGCTTTTGCTTGATATCCATGGCGCGTCGCGATGCGCCCTGCAATGGGGAGTATCCGGGCGAGGTGAGCGGATAAATAGCCGTCGCTGAGTGGATTTGGCGTTCACTGATGCAGCGGGAACTGCGGTTGCCGATGCCTCTCCGGTCGAATCGTTAAAATCGAGCTTTCCCGCACCAGCTTTCGGGGCTCGCTGCACCAAACGTTGTCTGGCATAGCGATCGCCGCAAAGCGTCTCAAGCAAGCAGATGCCCGCCACCTTCTTATCCCTGCACGGCTCCGCCGCGCTCTCCCAATTCCGTCAAGACAAGCTCATTGCAGCGCTCGTCGATTTCGGCGTGACTGATGTCGACGCCGAATACTGGCACTTCGCCTCGACCAGCCGCGAAGTCACGCGGGACGAGCGCTTGCAACTTGAAGCAATGCTGGCGTATGGGCTAGACCCCGAGCCCAGCGAAGAGCATGAACACGCCTTTCTGGTCGTGCCGCGACTTGGCACCATTTCGCCCTGGTCTTCCAAGGCGACTGACATTGCGCATAACTGCGGTCTTGCAGTGGTGCAGCGTCTTGAACGTGGCGTCTGGTTCTGGGTGGGTGCCGAGAAGCCGCTGACCAGGGAAGCGCGACGTGCGATTGAGGCCGTGTGCCACGACCGCATGACCGAAACAGTGCTGCAAACAGTCGCCGCTGCGGAAGTGCTGTTTGAGCCACAGCATGCCAAGAAATTGAACACGATTCATCGCAACCCCGCTGCGCTTAAAGTGGCCAACAGCGAGCTGGGTCTGGCGTTGTCGGATGACGAAATTGACTATCTTGTCGCTGCGTTCGACAAAATGGATCGCGACCCCACGGACGTGGAACTTCTGATGTTCGCGCAGGCGAATTCCGAGCATTGCCGTCACAAAGTATTCAACGCCAGCTGGACGATTGACGGCGTGGCGCAGGACATGTCGTTGTTTGCGATGATTCGCAACACGCACAAATTGGCGCCCGAAGGCACGGAGATCGCGTACTCCGATAACGCTGCGATTCTCACGGGTGGCGACGCGCTGCGCTTCTATCCAAACGCAGAAGGCCGCTATGCGCCGCATGCGGATCGCACGCACTACCTCGCCAAGGTAGAAACACACAATCATCCTACCGCGATTGCACCGTTTGCCGGGGCGGCAACAGGGGCTGGCGGCGAGATTCGTGACGAAGGCGCGACGGGACGTGGTGCAGTGCCGAAGTCGGGTTTGACGGGATTTACGACGTCGAATTTGCGCCTGCCGGGCCTACCGCAACCGTGGGAAGCAGCGACCGCGCACGTCGGAAAACCGGATCGTATTTCGTCCGCGCTGGACATCATGATTCAAGGCCCAATTGGCGGAGCGGCGTTCAACGACGAATTCGGTCGCCCAAATCTCGGGGGCTATTTCCGCACGTTCGAGCAAGTGGTCGACGGTACCGTGTACGGCTATCACAAGCCGATCATGATTGCGGGCGGCATTGGTGCCGTGTCGGACGCGCACGTGCACAAAATCGCGTTTCCCGCTGGCACATTGCTGATTCAGCTCGGTGGCGAAGGCATGAGGATCGGCATGGGCGGCGGCGCAGCGTCCTCGATGACGACGGGCCAGAACACGGCCGATCTTGATTTCGATTCGGTGCAACGCGGCAACCCCGAGATGGAGAGACGCGCACAAGAAGTGATCAACGCCTGCTGGCGTCAGGGTGAAGCGAATCCGATTCTTGCGATCCATGATGTGGGCGCGGGTGGTTTGTCGAATGCGTTGCCGGAACTGGTTTATGGCGCAGGCAGCGAAAACGATCCGCGTGGCGCGTTGTTCGACTTGCGCAACGTGCTGACGCTGGAGCCCGGAATGAGCCCGGCCGAAATCTGGTGCAACGAGTCGCAGGAGCGCTACGTGCTAGCGATCACGCCGAAAAGCCTCACCCAGTTCAAAGCGTTTTGTGCGCGTGAGCGTTGTCCGTTCGCTGTCGTGGGCGTTGCTGACGGGTCTGGAAATTTGACCGTGGCCGATGCGAAATTCAGCAACAAGCCAGTGGATATGCCGCTTGAGGTGCTGCTCGGTAAACCACCAAAAATGGAGCGTACGGTTGTTCGCACAGCCGCACCAGTTTCCGCATTCGACACGACAAAAATCAAGCTGCGCGATGCGGCGTATCGCGTGTTGCAACATCCCACAGTTGCGGACAAAACTTTCCTCATCACTATCGGCGACCGCTTTGTTGGTGGTCTCACTGCACGAGAACAAATGGTCGGTCCGTGGCAGGTACCGGTGGCCGATTGCGCCGTCACGTTGCGCGATTTCGTTGGACAGGCAGGCGAGGCGATGGCGATGGGCGAGCGCACGCCGCTGGCGGTGCTCAATGCGCCGGCGTCGGCCCGCATGGCGGTCGCTGAGGCGATCACTAACATTGCCGCCGCATCGATTGCATCGATCAAAGACGTCAAGTTGTCGGCCAACTGGATGGCTGCTGTGGGAACGCCAGGAGAGGATGCTGCGCTATTCGATGCCGTGCATGCGGTCGGGATGGAGCTGTGCCCTGCGCTGGGCGTGTCGATCCCGGTCGGCAAAGATTCGATGAGCATGCGCACGACCTGGACAGAACATGGTGGCGCGCATCATGGCGAGCACCATGACGCCCATCACTCGACGCAGAAGTCGGTTCATTCGCCGGTGTCGCTGATCGTCACGGCGTTTGCGAACGTGACGGATGTGAAGAAGACATTGACCCCACTGTTGCGATCCGATGGTGACACTGTTTTGCTGCTCGTTGACATTGCTCGAGGCAAGCAACGACTTGGCGGTTCGATCTTCGCGCAAGTTCACTCGGCCATGGGCACTGAAGTTCCAGATTGCGATTCTGCTGACGACTTGAAATCGTTTTTCGCGGGCGTGCAGTC
>JBDSYI010000403.1:0-2862 GCA_039925745.1 Casimicrobium sp.
CAGCCAGCATCCCAAGCATCATGCCCATACCAAAGCCGATGTACGGAATAAACACGAGCAATCCCGTCACCAAACCCACCGGCAACCAAAACTGCAAACCCGCCAGCTTGAGCGCAATACAGTAATAAGTCGCCAGCGCCAGCATGACCAAGCCCTGGCCACGGAGAAACTCTGACAGCACGGCGTCGATTTCACGTGCCAGATTGCGCACCATCGGGCGCGCGCCATGCGGCACCAGCTGGTCGATGCCGTCGATTAGCGTCGGCCAGTCGCGCAGCAGATAGAACATCACCACGGGCAGCAGCATCGCGTTCACTACGACGCCAATCAGCATTTGCCCGCCCAGTTTGAGCGATCCCGCCAGTTGCGCCGAGAGATCGCCCACAGCGCCCGCGTTATCCTGCATCAGCGACTTCACCTGCGTCAGATCTAGCGAAATCGACGTCCCAAGCTGGGCATTCACCCAAGGCAACCACTCGGTTTGTGCCCGCGTCAGGAGCTCGGGCATCTTTGTCGCGATCTGCGAAATTTCGTTCGAAACCAGCGGCACGACCACCAGCACCAGCCCCGCGATCAACGCGCCAATCGTGAGCACGATCATCACCGCTCCGGCTGAGCGCGGCACACGCCGCGCTGCCAGCCACGCCACCACGGGCGCGGCAATATAAGACAGGATCGCCCCGGCGATAAACGGCGTCAGCACCGGAGCCAGCGCGCGGATTAAATAGCCCACCGCAATCAGAAGCCCCGCCACGACGACTGCGCGCAACGTGGGCGTCAGGTCAACCCACCAGCGCGGGCCGGTGGCGGTTATCGTCACACTCGGCGGCACGGTTGGCATCCCATCTGCTCTGTCAATACCGGGTCGGGGCGGCGTCAACAGAGCCACCTCCACAGGCGGGCTAAAATTTTCCTTTGATATCTTTGGGTCTGCGGCCATAGTGGGCGGCATTAAATCACGATCACGCCATGACAGCCTCAGCTAATTTGCCTAAAAATCCCGACACACTCACCTACGAACAGGCAGGAGTCAACTACGATCAGGTTGATCCCATCAAGCTGCTGGCGCAGCAAAGTGCCCGTGCAACTGCCGCACAATTGATGCAGCATGGCTTAACCGAGGTGGCAGCCTCGCGCGGCGAATCAGCCTATGTGCTCGACGTTGGGCCGTTTTTTCTTGCCTCCATCGTTGAATGCCTTGGCACCAAAATTCTGGTCGCCGACGCGGTCTATCGCGAAACAGGAAAGAGTTTTTACGCAGCCATCGCGCAGGACACGATTGCAATGGCCGTGAACGACCTGATTACCGTGGGCGCAACGCCGCTCATTGTGCAAGCCTATTGGGCAGCGGGCGGCAGCGATTGGTTCTCCGACAAAAAGCGCGCTGCCGACCTCATCGCCGGTTGGAAAGCCGCTTGTGAAGTTAGCGGCGTGTCATGGGGTGGTGGTGAAACGCCAGCGCTCGCGGGCGTGGTGGAAGGCGGAACGATTGATCTCGGCGCGTCTTGCGTCGGTCTGGTCAATCCAAAATCACGGCTATCGCTCGGCGACAATCTTGCGTCGGGGGATGCAATCGTGATCCTCGCTTCGAGCGGCATTCACGCTAACGGCGTTTCGCTCGCTCGCAAATTGACGGAACGATTGGCCAACGGCTATCAGACGGACATTGGTAACGGAGAGGCTTTCGGCGAAGCCTTGCTCGCACCCACGACGCTTTACGCGCCAGTCACCGAAGCGCTCGCCAAAGCAGGCGTGACGGTTAATTACTGCGTCAACGTCACCGGCCACGGCTGGCGTAAATTGTTGCGCCACACGAGTGAATTCACCTACCGAATTCACACCGTTCCACCCGTTCCGCCTGTGCTCGCGTTCATGCAGCGCGAAGCGAAACTGGACAATACTGAGGCGTACGGCACGCTGAATATGGGAGCAGGATTCGCGTTTTTTGTTACAGCCGATCAGGCCGAAAAGACAGTCGCGATTGCCAAACAATGCGGCATCGAAGCATGGGTCGCCGGAACCGTAGAAACCGGGCCGAAGCAAGTCCTGATTGAGCCAATTGGCGTGACCTATGGGGCAGAGGACTTAAAGCTTCGTTGATTGGCAGCAGCGTTCGGGTTTGAGAATTAGCGATGCGCTGAATGAGCTTGATCCGCCTATCGCTGCGGCGTCGGCAGCGCCCGCACTGGGCCAACATCAACTGTACCTTCTTTGTCGACAATCATGCGGCGCGCGGCGCTTTCAACAAACCTCTCGATTTCGCTCACAAGTTGTTGCGGTGTGAGACTTTTCTCAACGTCGAGTGTGGTCGATTCAGAATTGATGATTTTGCGAAAGTCGTAGCGTGCTTCACTCCGAATCACGGCAAGTGTTTTGGCATCAAGCACCGTTACCTGCATGTAGAAAAACGGCGCGACATAGGTTCCTGAGCGCGGCCTCTTGTACTCGGCGGAGGTCACGTCGCGCACTTCGTCTTCGAGCGTCCCGACCTCCATAGCATCGTCTAAATTCGAAGCAACGGGTTGCACAAAAAGCCCAATTCCGCTCAAGCGGGTTCCCATGCCCTTGCGCTCTTCCATCAGCCACTTCGGCGTCACCACGAAGATCTGATCCCATTTTGATCGCTCGGACAGTGGCGTGAGATAGTCCATCACGCGCTTCATGGTGTAGCGCTCGCGCTCCTGCGGCAGCACCGATCGATCTTCCGATGCCGGCATCAAGGTGAGCAGCGTTAACTCCGCATCAGGATATTGCGCTGCGAGCGCACGATCCATTCCGCGCAACACCACCAGGTTCAACCCATTATTCGGCATCGTCACCCATTGCCGAACGAACGGTTCAATACGCGACGCAACGGCGGGC
>JBDSYI010000404.1:0-2523 GCA_039925745.1 Casimicrobium sp.
ATTGGGGCGCGGCGCGTGCGCTGAAATCGAGCCGTTAGTGATGATGCGACCACCGCGCGGCGTCTGCGCCTTCATCACGCGAAAGGCTTCTTGCGTGCAATAAAACGCACCAGACAAATTGGTGTCAACCACGGCTTTCCACTGCTCAATCGTGATGTCTTCGAGCATCACGGCGGGCGCTCCGATCCCGGCGTTGTTGAAGATCACGTCCACGCGACCAAACGCAGCGACTGTCTTTTCAAACAACGCTTTCACAGATGCCGGATCGCTCACATCCGTCACCACGGCGATGCCTCGAACTGCATCCTCGCCTGCCGAGGCGACAGCCGCCTCTAGCTCTGCCTGCCTACGACCGGCAAAGGCCACGCTATAGCCCGCCTTCAAAAGCGCTACGGCGGACGCCTTACCGATGCCAGCGGATGCGCCGGTGATGATGGCCACTTTGCCGTTTGCTGTGCTCATGTCGATTCCTTAAATAGCGGGTGTTGTTTTGCTTCGGCTAGTGTAAGCACCGGCGTGACGCAACAGTCCAAAGCATCGAAGATTTCGGTCCAATGCGCCAAGTCCTGTTCGAGGAAGCAGTCGGCGAGTTCCTTTTTAACGCGCATCGCGGCGATACCCTCCGCGTTGCCCAGCGCTTTCAGATGCGATTTGTTTATCGCGTCACACAGTGCATGCCAAAATTTTTCTTCAAGCGCACCGACAGCCACGAATCGCTCATCGGCTGTGCGATAAAGCGCATAGCACGGCCAGCCGCCCGTGAGCCAGTCTTCTCCGCGCGGTTTCGCGGTGTCAAGCGCCAGCGCATGTTCGGCGATGATGTTGAGTCGCGCCACCTCATGGGTCATCGACACATCGACAAACGATCCGGCGCCTGTCACTTTCACCTGTACCAGCGCCGCGCAAATCTTTGCTGCTGCTGCCAGCGCACCCCCCGCCAAATCGGCAATTTGCCAGTTGGAAATCGAAGGCGGGCGCCCACGCTCGCCGATCTGATCAAGCAAGCCTGACATCGCCAGATAGTTGATGTCGTGACCCGCCCGAAGCGCCCATGAACTTGCGCTGCCGTAGCCCGTAATCGCGCAGTAAACGAGCGCCGTGTTGTGCTCACGTAGTGTTTCGTAACCCAGACCGAGCCTCGCCATGACACCGGGACGAAACCCTTCAACCAGCACATCACTTTTTGCCACCCACTCAAGCATTCGCGCACGCCCCGAGTCGGACTTCAAATCCAGACGCTCACATGTTTTGCCGCGATTGACGATGGAATACAGTGGCGCGATCTGATCGGGCGGCGCGTCGGGCGACAACCCAAGGCGATTGGCATAGTCGCCTTCAGGCGGCTCAATTTTGATGACCTCCGCGCCCCACTCGGCGAGCATGCGGGTGCACGCGGGACCGGGGAGAAGGCGCGTTAGATCGAGGACGCGGAGGCCGGAAAGGGGGCTTGCCATTAGGGGATTATGTCCCCTCGCTCCTCACCCCGTCGTCATTCCCGCGTAGGCGGGAATCCAGCAGGTAACGCACGCGCAGCGCACAACAAATTGCCGCGTATGCCACGATCCCGCTCATGCCGCGGGGCAGTCACTTTCTTTGCTTCGCCAAATAAAGTAACCAAAGAAAGGCGACCCCGACGATTGCCCTGATCCTGCGATGCTCAGAAAAAAGCGGAACGGCCCGAACTCGCTACGCTCAAACAGCGTGCCGTTCTGATCGCTTTTTTCTTCCGCTTCTCGGGGCCAATCAACGGGGACCCCTCGGGCCGTTATTTGATCGCTTCGCGATGAGCAGCACAAAAGTCCGTGCTGACCCGCGCACTTTGTTATCTTGAAGCAATCACGCTATAACCAGAGGATCGTTGGCAGATAAGTGGGTTACGAACCAATGCAAAAAATCATGTTTCGCACGATTGAAAAGTTATACGCGCGTCTCGGTAATAAAACACGTTAGACGACTCAAAGGCTACTGTGGCAACTGCAACGATTCGACTCTTCCTGGTTCACGGTGATCCAAAGCGGCTGAGGATCGCCGAGCTTTCAAACTGGACGGGCAAGGCCGTGTCGGGCCCACGAACCGAATTTGAAGGCGTGCTCGAACGTGATGAGTCAGAAAAGTCAGGCGTTTACTTTCTTACGGGCACTGACCCCGAGTCGGGGAAACCGGCCATCTACATCGGTGAAGCTGAGTGCATTCGTGACCGTATAAAAAATCACAGTTCCAAAGACTTCTGGAACCAGGTGACCTACTTCGTCAGCAAGGATGAGAACCTTACAAAGGCCCACATCAGGTACCTAGAAGGCAAGTTGCTCGAGCAGGCAAAGAGCGCGGCGCGCGCCGTCGTAGCAAACAGCCAGGGTAGCGGCTCAAAGCTCCCCGAATCAGATCGAGGTGAGATGGAGGTTTTCTTGGAGAAAATCAACCAACTGCTGCCCGTGCTGGGAATCGACCATTTGGTGCCGATGGCCGGCTCTTCTACAGACGCCCCCACCAGCAAGCTCCTGTACTGCGAAATTAAGGGTCTCA
>JBDSYI010000405.1:0-8744 GCA_039925745.1 Casimicrobium sp.
AATGCAGCGCGCTCGTCCTCACGCTCGACCTGCAAGTGATCGGCCAGCGCCACAAGGATCTGAAAAACGGCCTCACCGCACCGCCGCGCCCGACCGTCGCCAACATCATCAACCTCATGATGAAACCGCGCTGGTGCCTTGGCATGCTCGGCACGCGTCGTCACACCTTCGGCAACCTCGTTGGGCACGTCAAAGGCGTCAGCGACATGAATTCGCTTGCCGCCTGGACCAACGAGCAATTCGATCCGCGCCTGTCGTGGCCCGACATCGCGTGGGTCAGAAAGCAATGGGACGGCCCGCTCATTCTCAAAGGCATTCAGGACGTTGAAGACGCCAAATTAGCCGTCGAGAGCGGCGCCGACGCCATCGTCGTCTCCAACCACGGCGGTCGCCAACTTGACGGCGCCGAAACCTCCATCCGCGCGTTGCCACGCATCGTCGAAGCGGTCGGCGACAAGATCGAAGTGCACATGGACGGCGGCATCCGCAGCGGGCAAGACGTGCTTCGCGCCATCGCGTTAGGCGCGAAAGGCACCTACATCGGCCGTGCGATGGCGTACGGGCTCGGCGCGATGGGCGAAGCGGGCGTCACCAAAGCGCTGCAATGCATTCACAAAGAGCTCGATATTTCGATGGCGTTTTGTGGGCGTACGGATATTAAGACGGTGGATAAATCGATTCTTCTGCCAGGAACGTATCCAACGGCTTGATCTTTCTTGAATTGTCATTTAATGAACACTATAATCATGTACACGAACTTTGTGTGATTTAAGGCGATTCCCGTGAAAAATATTACTCTGACCGCAGACGACTATTTGATCGAAGCGGCTCGCGCGCGCGCTGCTGCCGAGCGCACCACGCTGAACGAGCAGTTTCGCGCTTGGCTCAAATCGTATGCAGCGCCACAGCGCAACGCTGACGACGCCATGGCCGCGATTGACGCAATCACGGCGCAACTGAAAGCCGATGGGTCAATCGGCACCGGCGGTCGAAAATTCACCAGAGACGAAATGAATGAGCGGCGGTGATTTCATTGATAGCAACGTGTTTGTGTACACGTTTGATCTGCTGGACGACGAAAAGCGAAATCAGGCTCAGAAAACTGTAAGAGCCGCACTCAACTCAGGTACGGGCGTGATCAGCTACCAAGTGGTTCAAGAAACGCTTAACGTCCTGACTCGAAAAATCAAAACGCCAGTCTCAGACGATTTGGTTTTAAATCTGGTCGAGCGTGTGATGCAACCCATGTGGCGAGTGATGCCCAGCGTTGGTTTGTTCAAAAGTGCCCTGCATAACCAGTCGCGATACGCGCTGAGTTTTTACGATGCCCTGATCGTCGCGGCCGCGCAAGAAGCGGGCTGCAAGCGTTTGTATAGCGAGGACATGCAGCACGGACAGGCGTTTGGCAAACTTAAAATTGTGAATCCGTTTGTGGTTTGACGATTAGAACTTTTGAGGGACATGTGGCTGACAAATCGCATCAAGAGAGTTGTCTGTTCTGTCGAATTGCCGCGCGACAGGTGGGTGCGCATGTCGTGTACGAAAGTGAGCAGATTGTTGCGTTCCTCGACGTCAACCCGATAAGAATTGGGCACACGCAAATTATCCCCATCAGACATTTCGACTGTTTCGATGCGCTACCGGAAACGATCGCAGCCGAAATCATCTCTGTAGGGCAACGGTTGGCGCGAGCAATAAAAATTGCTTGCGATGTGCCACGCGTTGCGTTTCTATTTACAGGTGGCGACATTGCTCATGCTCACGCGCATGTTGTGCCGATGGTTGAATTCGACGACATTACCTCCCGACGATACATCGTCGAAGAGCAAGTGACTTGCCGCGATGCGCCACGTGCGTTGGAGAGCGATCTCGCGTCATGCGCTGCGCTCATTCAAACTCATATGTCGCTTCCGTGATTAGCTAGGCTCATCAACGGAGCCGACGCATCTATCGGCCATACCGGGCGTTGTTGTGGTTCGGTACGCAAACAATTAGTGAGACTGAATGCTGTATCTGATTCGCCACGCTCAACCACTCAGCGAACACCTAACACCAGATTCGCGCCTGCCATCCGATAGTGACAATGTTTTGACGGAGTTCGGTGTTGCGCAGGCGAATCGTCTTGCCGCTGAATTCGCAAAGATAGATTCGGTTCGAATTTTTTGCAGTCCGCTGGCAAGATCAGTGCAGACTGCCCGCCCAATCGCCGCTGCGCTTTCACTCGAAATTGTTTTCGATGATCGACTGGCCGAGCGCGACCACGCAAGTGCAGGGGCGCTCACGGTTCAGGAATGGCGCGAGATACAAGATCGGAACTACGCCGATCCTTCAACATCGTTGTTTGGTGAGGAAACACTCGTTTCGCAGCGTAACCGCGTTCAGTCATGGTTTCGCGACACAGAGCCATGCATTCGCGCTTCGCTGGACCAAAATCTGATCGTCGTTTGCCACGGCGGAACCATCGAACATCTCCTCAGCTGCATCATGGGAGCGGCTGCGGAGAACATGGTGCGCTATTTTTTTGCGTGCGATTGCGCCAGCATTTGTGCGATTGAACCGATGTTGGCGGAAGACAATCGTCTTGTGTATCGAATTAACGCGATCAATTCAACGAAATGCTAGCGACGCTAGGAAGCAACGTCATTCAAATGGCAAGCCGCCCAATGCCCATCTGCTGCCTGCTTTAGCAGCGGCGATTCCACTTTGCAGCGATCAAACGCCTTCGGGCAGCGCGGATGAAAGTGGCAGCCTGTGGGCGGATTGATGGGGTTGGGCACGTCGCCGACGAGGCGAATTCGCGTGCGCACGAGGCCCGGTTCGGGGATTGGCACTGCGGATAGCAACGCCTCGGTGTACGGGTGTTTCGGCGTGGTGTAGAGCTCGCGGGCGGGGGCGATTTCTACGATGCGGCCAAGGTACATGACGGCGACGCGGTCGCTGATGTGCTCGACCACCGACAGGTCGTGCGCAATGAATAGATACGTGAGGTCAAACTTTTCCTGCAGGTCTTCGAGCAAGTTGATGACTTGCGCCTGAATCGACACGTCGAGCGCGGAGACGGGCTCATCGCAAACGATCAGTTTGGGCTTGACCGCTAGTGCACGAGCGATACCGATGCGCTGGCGTTGACCGCCAGAGAATTCATGCGGATAGCGGCGCAAGTGATCTGCGTTCAACCCCACAGTTTCGAGCAGTTCGATGATGCGATCGTGATACTCAGCCGAGGATTTGGTGAGCTTGTGAATCGTCAGCGGTTCGCCGACGATGGCGCCCACGGTCATGCGCGGGTTAAGCGACGCATACGGATCTTGAAAAATGATCTGCATGTCACGACTTGTCGCGCGCAGGCCTTCGCGATCCATTTCGGTGACGTTTTTTCCCTCGAACCAGACTTCACCGGACGTCGGCTCGATCAGGCGCAGAATGCAACGCCCAGTCGTTGATTTTCCACATCCGGATTCACCCACAACGCCAAGCGTTTCGCCTTTGGCAAGCTCAAAACTCACGCCATCCACCGCGTGAACCTTATCGACCTGACGACCGAACAATCCGCCTTTAACAGGGAACTGTTTGACCAGATTTTTTACCCACAGTAGCGGCTCGGACATGGCGGAGTCTTTCATGCGGTGTGCAGTACGCAGGCGACCTTGTGGCCGGGGCTGACTTCGATGAGAGGCGGTGTGGCCGCTTTGCACTCGGCGCGAACAAACGCGCAGCGTGAGGCAAAACGACAGCCCGGCGCGGGGTTGATAAGTTTGGGCACGGAGCCGCCAATGGCTTCTAGTCGCTGCTTGTGCTCGGAGGCGAGGTCGATGCGCGGAATCGAACGAATCAATCCTTGCGTGTATGGATGCAGCGGCGTCCGGAACAAGTCAACGACGTTTGCTTCTTCAATCACTTTCCCTGCGTACATCACGACCACTCGCTGCGCAGTTTCGGCCACGACCCCCATCGCGTGTGTGATGAGCATGATGGACATGCCGAGCTTGTCTTTAAGCTCGTTCATGAGATCGAGAATTTGCGCCTGAATGGTCACGTCGAGCGCGGTGGTCGGCTCGTCAGCAATCAATAATTTTGGATTGCACGAGAGCGCCATTGCAATCATCACGCGCTGCCGCATACCACCCGAAAACTGGTGCGGATAGTCGTTCACGCGCTTCTGCGGATTGGGAATGTTGACCAGGCGCAGCATCTCGGTGGCGCGCTCCATCGCAGCGCGTCGACCGGATTTGTCATGCAGGCGCACAACCTCCGCAATCTGCTCGCCGACGGTGTAAACCGGATTAAGCGAGGT
This sequence comes from Casimicrobium sp., assembly GCA_039925745.1. Classification (GTDB taxonomy): domain Bacteria; phylum Pseudomonadota; class Gammaproteobacteria; order Burkholderiales; family Casimicrobiaceae; genus Casimicrobium. Next base: position 4,295 of record JBDSYI010000405.1, read on the forward strand.
CATCGGTTCCTGAAAAATCATCGCAATTTCGCGGGCACGCAGCGCGCGAATCGCTTCGTCGCTGGCCTTGATCAGATCGTTACCCCGCCAGCGAATCTCGCCACCGACAATGCGACCTGGTGGCATGTCCAGGAGGCGCGTGATCGTTTTGGCGGTGACGCTTTTGCCGCAACCGGATTCACCCACCACACCGAGTGTTTCACCCGCATCAATGCCAAAACTCACACCGTCGACTGCGTGCAGCACGCCGTCTTCGGTGTCGAAATACACCTTGAGATCTTTGATTTCGAGCATGCGCTCGTTGGGTGTCGCACTCATCCCATCACCCGTCGTGGATCAAGCGCATCGCGCAAGCCGTCGCCGATGTAGTTGATCGAGAGCACCGTCAAAAAGATCAGCATGCCGGGGAACAACGCCCAGTACGGCGCAATGTCCAGATAGTCTTTGGCGTCAAACAGCATGCGTCCCCACGTCGGAATGTCCGGCGGAAAACCGAGCCCAAGGAACGACAGCGTTGACTCGGCGATGATGGCTGCGGCAACGTCAATCGTGCCCGCTACGATCACGGGGCCAAGCGCATTGGGCAGGATGTGGCGTGCTACTTGTCGCGTGCGACTGGCGCCCAGTGCCCGAGCGGCTTCGACGAACTCTTTCTCGCGTAGCGACAAAAATTGCGCTCGCACCAGTCGCGCGACGGGCATCCAGCGGAAACCACCGATGACGACGACGACCATCACAAAAACGCCGACTTCTGCACCGACGATTTTTTTCAGGGTATCGCGGAAAAGATAGATGATCAACAGCAAAAGCGGCAGTTGCGGCAGAGACAGGAAGAGGTCGGTCAGCCACATCAGCGCGGTATCGACGAAGCCGCGCGACATGCCTGCAATGGCGCCCACGATGGTGCCAACGACGATGGCGATGAACATCGCCGCGAGACCGACCGCGATAGAAATTCGACCGCCGTAGAGCATGCGCGCCAGTAAATCCTGACCCAAGTCATCGGTGCCGAAGGGATGTATCGCCGATGGCGGCTTAAGTCGCGCGCCAAAGTCGATTTCGTTAATCGGAACCGTCCACAGCCACGGGCCGATGATCACGCCCACCACAATCACCATCAGGACGATCATGCCGAGCAACGCCAAACGGTGCCGCTTGAAGCGACGCCAGATGTCCTGCGCGAGCGAGATCGGTTTCGGGCGGGCTGCCTCAGCGATTACATCAGCAGTATTAGGAGTAAGTGTTGTCGCCATGCCGTTAGCCCAGCGCTATGCGCGGATCAAGCCACGCGTACAAAATATCTGCGAGCAAATTAAACGAAATTACGAGGCACGAGAACACAAAAGTGACGGCCATAATGACCGGCGTGTCGTTAGCGAGAATGGCGCTGATCAGTAGCGAGCCAATGCCCGGCACGCGGAAAATCTGCTCCGTAACAATCGCGCCGCCGAAGATTGCGGGAACCTGCAGCGCCACCAAAGTGACGACCGGAATCATTGCATTGCGGACGACGTGTTTCAGCACAACAACGCGTTCTTTAAGCCCTTTCGACCGCGCGGTCGTGACGTAGTCAAGCTTCACCACATCGAGCGCCGCCGAGCGCACATAGCGCGTCCATGACGCCGCCTGAAACAGCGCCAGCACCATCACCGGCATGATCGTTTGCTTGAAGTGATCCCAATAAAAATGCCAGCCGGTCGACGTGATGTCGGAGCGATACACAAACGGCAGCCAGTCCAGTTGAATCGAAAACACCAGAATTAGCATGAGGCCGGTGAAGAACGTCGGCAGTGAAAAACCAATGAACGTCAGCGTGTTGGCAATCTGATCAAACAACGAGTACGGGCGCGTCGCAGCGTAGACACCGACTGGCAGTGCAATCAGCAACGCCAGAATTTGCGATGATCCGACAACCAATAGCGTCGTTGGCAAGCGCTGCAAAATGAGCGTGTCGACGTCGATACGACTGGCAAACGAGAAGCCCCAATCGCCATGCAGCATGGCGAACAGCCAGCGGAAATAGCGCACCATCACCGGGTCGTCCATCCCGAACTTTATGCGCAGGTTCGCCGCGACTTCTGCCGGGATGTTCGGGTTGGAAACGATGTCGCCGAACGGATCACCCGGCGCCAGTGCGAGCACTGTAAATAGCACGAGGCTGATGCCCAGCAAACTGGGCAGGGCAATCAGCACTCGTCGCAGGACGTATGTCCCCGACAATGTCATGTGGAGCCTATCCGGCTAGGCTTCGCGATGCCAGTCTTGCAGAGCCCAGAAATCACTGTCCCAACCGCTCTCGGAGAACCTGAGTTTCAGGTTAGCTCCGCGAGCACGTGGGCGTGAAACGACAGGAACCACTGCGTGATCCTGAACCACCATGTCGTTCATTTTGATGTACATCGAGGCACGTTTAACCGGGTCAAGCTCGCCCTGTGCGGCTTTGTAAAGCGCGTCGTAGTCCGGGTTTGACCAGCGCGTGCTGTTACGGCCCTGCCATTTGTTGGCCTTAGTGGCGAATTCCCATGAAACATACTGATTCATGAAAATTTCAGCGTCAGGCGCGTTCATGGTCGTGGTGTACATCTGCAAGTCCGAGTAGAGCTTGGTGTAGGTGTCAGGATTGCCCACGTCAGACGAGAAGAACACGGCGGCGGTGATCGCTTTAAGCTCCAACTCAATGCCGGCTTTTTGGCACGCCTGTTTGATAATCGCCTGAGTCTTTTGACGCGGTTGATTGACCGAGGTCTGGAAAACAAACTTGAGCTTTTTGCCACCCTTTTCGCGAATGCCATCACCGCCTTTTTTCCAGCCACCTGCTTCGAGCACCGCAATGGCCTTATCAACGTTGAACTCTGGCTTGTTCGCTGTCGAGCGCAAGCGCGGCGGGTTGTTAATAAAGTCTGCAGTGGCGATGCCGGCACGACCATAGATAAATTTCTGTACTGATGCGCGATCAACCAACAGCGATAGCGCTTGACGCACCGATGGGTCGGTGAGAACCGGGTGCTTGGTTTTGATGCTTGAGCGTTCGCCGTCAATCTCAATGTTTGGGTCGGTGAAGTTGCACTGAATGAACTCAATGTCGCCGCTAGGAATGACGACGACTTTGCCTTTGCCGCCCGCTTCGAGTTTGAGCAGAATTTCGTCTTCGACCTGCAAGTTCCACGCGAAATCGTATTCACCGGTTTGCAACACGGCGCGCGCTGCCGACACTGAGTCGCCGCCACCTTTCATTTCGACCGAGTCGAAGAATGGCTTGTTGGCCTCATGGTAGGCGGTGTTGATCGTGCCGCGAACCATGTCGCCCGGCGTGAAGTCGACGAACTTGAACGGACCCGTGCCGACAGGCTTTAAATTGTTCGGCGACTCGCGCGATTTGGCGCCTTTGTACGCTTCAAACAAATGTTTGGGAATGATCGAGCCCTGCGCTCCACCCACAAATGGTATCGCCCAGAACGGCGTGACCTTGTTGAAGGTGATCTTCACGGTGTGGCTATCGGTTGCCTCCACCTTCATGTCCTTATACGAGCCAATCGATACCGCTGCGGTGGCAGGATCAGACGCGTATTCCCAGTTGAAAACAACGTCGGCTGAGGTGAACGGTTTGCCGTCGTGCCAGGTCACGCCACGCTTCAATTTCCATATGACGGTTTTACCGTCCTTAGACAGGCCGCCATTGGCCGCAGACGGGATTTCGGCAGCGAGATTTGGGATCAGATTGCCGTCTTTGTCCCAGCTGGCGAGGGGTTCGTAAAAAATTCGGCAACCATCCTGATCCTTGGTGCCGGTTGCGAAATGCGGGTTTAACAGCGTCGCGCCCTGCCACCACAACACTTTGAGCGCGCCACCACCGCCACGTTTAGTTGGTTTGAAGGTCGATGGCGTTTGCGCCTGAGCGATGCCGGCATTCAACAAGAGGTGACCGGCAAAGGGCGCGGCGAGGCCGAGACTCACCATTTTGGTCATAAAGTCGCGGCGCGCCAGTTTTCCCTCGCGCACTTCCTCAATCAGTCCGCGAATATTCTGTTCATTCATGTGTTTCTCCTTCGTTCAGCGTTTTTGTATTGGAAGCGACTGTCAGACAGCTTGCTTCGGATGCTTTTTACTAGTCGACGATGGTAGCAACAATGGTTGCATCCGTCATGGTGGGTGACCCGTATTGGTACTTTTGATGGTTTTGTTTGCGGTGCAAGGCTAACAGCATTTTCACAAGATGGCTGTTGCATGGGGGATAGACTTCGTTTTATGCATATCTCGACTTATTAATAAACCGCTGCTTAGCCCCAGTTAAATAGACGTTTCAGCGTTAAGTTATTGCGCTGGAACGACGTCGAATGAGTCGCAACCTACACCGAAGCAGGCACCACACCACCCAGCTTTTGGGTGATTTCTCGTCCGATATGAGCAACAAGCGGGCCAAGCTTCAAAATGCGCTCATCGGTCAATCGCG
>JBDSYI010000406.1:0-7110 GCA_039925745.1 Casimicrobium sp.
GCAGAACACAATAATTTCCGCCATAAAAAAGCCCGCAGGACTTTCGCCGTGCGGGCCTGAGCAGAGGATGTCAGGCTACAGTTTTTGTGACTGCATAAACGTATCGAAGCTCATCTCCGTAAAGCGGAACCATAGATTCTGGTCAGCACGGAATTTTGAGTAATCTTCGTAGATTTTCTTCCACATCGGATTTTTCGCAGAGATTTCCGCGTACAGCGCCATCGATTCCGAGAAGGCCTTGTCCATCACGTCTTTCGGGAAGCGGTGCAGCTTGGTGCCACCCGCTACGAGTTGCTTAAGTGCAGCTGGGTTTTTGGCATCATATTTGGCCTGCATCTCGGTATGTGCAAATGAAGCTGCGTTTTCAACGATAGCTTTGTATTCGGGAGTCAGCGCGTCGAACGCTTTTTGATTGATGAAGAAGTCAAGCTCTGGCCCGCCTTCCCACCAGCCTGGGTAGTAATAGTGCGGAGCAACCTTGTTGAAACCGAGCTTCTGATCGTCGTACGGACCCACCCATTCGGCTGCATCGATCGTTCCTTTTTCCAGCGCTTGATAAATCTCGCCACCTGGAATGTTTTGCGCAACCATGCCCATACGTTCGCAGACGCGACCGGCGAAACCACCAACGCGGAATTTGAGGCCTTTAACGTCGGCAACAGACTTGATTTCCTTGCGATACCAGCCGCCCATTTGTGCGCCGGTGTTGCCGCCAGGGAAGTTGACGATGCCGTATTTAGAGTAGAACTCGCGCATCAGTTTCAGGCCATTGCCTTCATACATCCATGCCGTCATCTGGCGGCTGTTTAGACCGAACGGAATGGCGCATCCCAGTGCGAAACAGTCGTCCTTGCCAAAGAAGTAGTACGGTGCTGTGTGGCCCGCCTCAACCGTTCCGTTTTGCACGGCGTCAACAAGGCCAGGTGCCGGAACGATTTCACCAGCGGCATGTACGGAAACCTGGAATTTCCCACCAGTCATTTTGCTGACTTGTGAAGCAAATACTTCAGCCGCGCCGTAAATCGTATCGAGCGATTTCGGGAACGACGAAGTCATGCGCCAACGGACTGCGGGCGACTGGCCGATAACAGCTGGTGCAGCTAGAACGGCTCCACCCGCTGCTGCACTGGCAGCGGCTTTGGTTAGAAAATCACGACGTTGCATAGTTTCTCCTCAATTGATTGGTTGTCGCCATGCTGAAATGGCTGTTCACGGTCGTAAATGTTACTTAACTGTGACCTTGGGTGAATTGTAAGTTCGTTCAATCACTACGTTGTAATGGGTTTTCCCGTGCTTCGATCGGACGCTATTGCGTGGGGGATGCCTACAATCAACTCATGTCACCAATGGTCGGTGATTGGTTAGCGTCGCTAAATAATTGACGCGGCTACTCAAGTTTTTGTCAGAAACTTCTTATTCGAATCTACTCGCATCGATGAACCCAACTACGACCGAACTTGTTGCTGCCGTACTCTTCGCGCTGGCGATTGTGCATACGTTTCTCGCGCCAAAGATTGCATCAATGGGACACCGTTATCCGTCACACGAAGGTCTCTTTCACCTTCTCGGTGAAGTTGAAGCGGTTTTTGGCCTGTGGTCCGCGATCTTGCTCTTATTCTTATTCGTCACAGGCGGTTTCGCGGCGGGTACGGGCTACATTGACGCTCGCAACTTCACTGAACCGCTTTTTGTGATCGCGATCATGGTTGTGGCTGGTAGCAAGCCAGTGTTGCATGTAGCCAAGCTCGCTGTCACCGGTATCGCAGCCGTCGTTCCGGTACCCCGTACCGTGGCGCTTTATTGGCTCATTTTGGTGCTCGTTCCATTGCTTGGATCGTTCATCACTGAGCCAGCCGCGATGACTCTCGCCGCCTTCATGTTGCGGGACCGTTTCTACAAGGCGCGGATGTCGTCGCGATTAATGTACGCGACCATTGGCGTTCTGTTCGTTAACGTGTCGATTGGCGGCGTACTCACTCCCTACGCCGCTCCGCCGGTTTTGATGGTAGCCACAAAATGGGACTGGAATCTGAGCTTCATGCTCACCCATTTTGGATGGCGTTCGGCGCTTGCGGTGGCGGTGAATGCGACGGTCGTGACGCTGTTGTTCGTTCGCGAAATCACATCGCTGCCTGCGACGCACGACGGCACCTCGGAAGGCAACATTCCTGTATCCGTTTGTATTGCGCACATCGCGTTGCTCGCGGGCGTCGTCGTATTCGCGCATCATCCTGCGCTGTTCATGGGTTTTCTGCTGATGTTTTTGGGTGTGGCGAGCGCCTATCCGCAGCATCAGGATCGCCTGATACTGCGCGAAGCACTGATGGTTGGTTTTTTTCTGGCCGGCCTCGTTGTCCTCGGCGGTATGCAGCAGTGGTGGTTACAGCCAGTGCTTTTGAGCATGTCACCTGACCAGGTGTATTTCGGTGCGACCGCGCTCACTGCGATTACTGATAACGCCGCGCTGACCTATCTCGGCTCCCTGGTGCCCGGCTTGTCGCCTGAGTTCAAGTACATGTTGGTCGCGGGCGCGGTCACGGGTGGCGGCTTGACAGTCATCGCCAATGCACCCAACCCGGCGGGGTACTCGATCCTCAAGAGTTACTTTAACGATGAGCACATCAGCCCGCTCGGGCTATTGGTCGCTGCTCTCGGCCCAACAGTCACCGCCATCATCACTTTCTGGGCGCTGCGATAAAGTGCTTGGGTAGCACAAGGGTTTAGCTTGGTCACAGTTCCCCACTGGGCTGGGAGCCGCACGGCGCAATTGCTGTTGCTCACCCTGCAATACGTTCGCGGGAAATTGCCGCAAAGCTCGGTACAAAGTCCAGTCAATCGCATTGCATTCTCGACTGGTTTGCCGACGAAACGTTGCCAAAGCGCTTGTCGACAGCGTTTTGCCTCAGTTCGTCTTGGTGAAATGCGATCATCCGGCTCACGTGCGCCAGCAACGGTATGATTTCGCTATGACGCGATCCAAAAGCGCTTTCACGGCAAACAGTGAGCCTGTTCTTTCATCCCCGTTAACGACCGAGCGCGCCGCTCAGGTGCTGCGACATTTCCGGGTGGTGTTTAATTCGATCAAATCCCACTTCCAGCAGATGGAACGGCAAGCCGGAGTAGGTGGGGCTCAGGTGTGGGCGCTCAGCATTATTCGCGACAACCCTGGAATCGGCGTAAACGGCCTGGCACAGTCGATGGACGTACACCAAACTACCGCCAGTAATCTGGTGCGATCGTTGGTCGCGGCAGAGATGGTCGCTGCCGAGAAGAATGGCGCGGATCGACGAACGGTGCAGCTTCGCCCTCTGGCAAATGGCCTTCGTGTGCTACGTCTCGCGCCGGGGCCTTTTTCTGGCGTCTTGCCAGAAGCGCTCGGCCGTCTCGACACGGAAACGCTTTGCCGGTTGCAGCAGGATCTTTCGTCGCTTATTCGCGAACTCAATGCCGACGAGGCTGCGGCTAATACGCCGCTTGCTCACCTGTAGTCCGGTAGACTCAACCGCTGTAGTCGTATCAGCGCGTCCGCGCTACTCCGCATCCCAATGGGAGACGTCAGGGCCAAAGAGGTTGGACGTTGATGTGCGTGCAAACGTCGACAGCAATAGATCGGCAATTCGCCCCTTCTTGTACAGGCGCGCGCTTTGGGTGAAAGGCCTTTTCGGCTAACGGCTGACCGCTTGCGGCAATCACCTGAAGTGGTTAGCGAGTGGTAACATAGGTACATTTGCCCAAATGTAAAGGAGTCTGTGCAATTGTTGAACGCCACGAACGATCCGATCCGGAATCGAAAGTGAAAACGAAAATGAAACAGGGAAGGAATTGAGCATGATTTTTGCTGACTCAAAAGCACTGACGTTCGGGATGGAGCTGGAATTACAGATCGTTAATAAAGAAACTGGCAAGTTGTCGCCGTCAAGTCTGGAAATATGGCGAGAGGCTTCGCTGCGTAACGACGCCGAACGCTTTTCTATGGAGGCAACGCAGGCGACGATTGAACTGAACACATCGATTCATTCCAGCGCCGATACGATGCTCGAAGAAACTCTCCACCTCGTAGCAACGCTTCGCAATATCGCTGCTGCTTCAGGGGTCGATATTCGCGGTGGCGGCACGCAGGTCAATCAATTCTGGAATGACAGGGTTTTGTCGCCGACAGCTCGGGCTGTCGAACTGTCAACAAAATTTGGATTCCTGCCCAAACGCTTCTCGACCTACGGTATGCACGTTCACATCGGTGTGCCGAGCGGCGATGCCGCCATTCACCTCGCGAATTCTCTTCAAGCATTGTGCCCGCTCTTCATTGCGATGTCTGCTGCGTCTCCACTGCTGCAGATGACGGATACCGGATTTTGCGCAGCACGGCCTCTTGAACCGCTGGTCTATCCGCATGGTGGGCCAATGCCACGCCTCGGCAGCTGGGCAGAATTCGAGTCAATCGCGTCGGAAATTTTCTCGACGGGGCTCGCCGATTCGCTTAAGGATATTTATTGGGATGTCCGGCCCAAGCCCGAATTCGGGACGGTCGAAGTACGAGTATTTGATACGCCGATGTCTGTGTACAAGGCGGTTGCCATGGCGGCGTTCACGAGAGCCTGCGCCGCACTTGTGCTCGACGGAACATTGTCGCTACCGGTCGCCACCAATCCCTACAGTACAAGTCGCGTGAGCCGTTTTGTCGCTTGTCGGGACGGCATGGACGCCAAACTCTTTAATCCTTTCGAGGGCCGATGGTTGCCGGCGCTCGAGTGGCTGCGAAACTTGTTTGACGCTGTCGGCACATCGCCATTGTGCGAATCGGATGCTCAACACATCAAGTCGCTGGAAACGCTATGGATGCCGCTTCAGGACTGCGACATTATGCGTCGTGCATGGGCCAGGATCGTTGCTGCGCATCCGTTAGAGTCGGACGCCACGGCAGCGCTTTCAGAGTACTCAAAAGTAGTTTGCGCGCATTTGCTGCAAGACCGGGACGGTTCGCAGTCCGTCAGGTCGAATTAAATCTCGAACCGGGTAACGTCTGGAACGGCATCACAGGTCTGAAATGAACAGTCCACCACAAGATAGTCATCGCGAGTCTCCTCTCGAAAAGGGGCCGCCCGACTTCGGCGTATTTGATCACCGACGCCTACTGGATCAAGCGATTATTTTGGGCTACGCCGCTGCAACGGGTCTCGTCGCGGTGGGCTTTACTTACTGCGCCACTGCTGCGAGTCACGTGTTCGAGAAAATCATCGGGAGCGGCAAATATGCGCCCTATTTTGCGCTGGTATGGACGCCCGCTTTGACCGTGCTGATCATTTGGTGGATGAAGCGGTTTGCGCCTGGCACCATGGGTTCGGGCATTCCGCAAGTGATGCGTGCGCTCACCCCCGAACTGGCTGGCAATCAGGTCAAATGGCTTGTCTCGTTGCGGCTATCGGCTCACAAAATCGGACTCGTCGTCGCTGGGTTGCTCGCCGGGCTATCGATTGGGCGAGAAGGCCCGTTTGTGCAAGTCGGTGCTGGCGTGATGAGCCATGCCAAGCGCTGGCTATCGCCGCGAAGCGACATTGATGCTCACGATTTGATGGTGGCGGGGGCAGCCGCCGGTATTGCAGCAGCATTCAACACGCCGCTCGGTGGCGTGATATTTGCGATTGAGAAACTATCGGGTCGACGCGGCATGAAACACAGCTCGATTGTGATTGCGTGCATCGTACTTGCCGGCTTGGTGTCGATCTCCTTTTTTGGGAACTTGACTTACTTTGGTCGACTGCAAGGACACGAGCTGTCATGGTCGCTATTTGTGCCGGGCCTTTTAGTTGCTATCGCAACCGGTCTTGCGGGCGGGCTGTTCGCGCGGTTGGTGGTGGCGTCCATCCGTGGACTGCCTGACCGATTTACGCAAATGCGCGCCGCGCATCCGCTACGTTTTGGCGCAGGATGTGCGCTGTTGGTGGCGGTCATCGGAATCGTCAGCAATGGTGCCACCGTCGGCGCCGGCTATGAGGCAACGCGCGCGCTGCTTGAGGGCAAAGCCGAGTTGACCAGCGTGTTCACCATACTCAAATTTTGTGCAACATGGTTAACCGCCTGGACCGGGGTACCCGCTGGCGTCTTTGCGCCTTCGCTCACGATTGGTGCCAGCATCGGTCACGATGTTGCTGTGCTGATGAATGTTTCACCGCAAGCGGCCATTCCGCTGGTTGCGCTCGGCATGGTCGGCTTTCTTGCCGCCAGCACGCAGGGGCCAATAACGGCGTTCATCATCGTCATGGAAATGGTGTCCGGGCAGTCGATGGTGCTCAGCCTGATGGCGTGTTCTTTGCTGGCCGGCGGCATATCGCGCCTGTTTACGCCACCCATGTATTCTGCACTGGCCCTGTTGTTGCCGCTACCCGCGCCGCAGTCGGCACAGACTGAGTCTTCGGTTGCGACTGGCACTACGAAAACAAATGCGAATGCGGGAAAACACTAATAACTTGGTGGTTGTAAATATAGTTTTGTTCAAATATAATTAGGGTTCGTTTTGATGAATCCTCTGAGAGACGAGTTACTTACAACGTCATTCAAAGCCTCGTTCGCGAGGCTTTTTTTTCGCAATTTCACCTCGTGATTGTGAAATCGCGCATTAGACTCTCCCCATGAATCCAACCACCGTACAGATGATTGGCGCTGCGCTGTTTGCGCTCGCGGTAGTCCACACTTTTTCCGTCAGCTATTTTGAGCGTCTGGCGAATCGCTATCCGACGCACGCGGGAGCGTTTCATTTCCTTGGTGAAGTAGAAGCGGTCTTCGGTTTTTGGGCCCTGGTGTTTGTCGCATTCAAATTCGCCATCACCGGACAAACGGCAACGGTCGACTACATCGAAGGTCGCAATTTCACCGAGCCGCTGTTCGTGTTTGTGGTGATGGTGATTGCTGCCAGTAAACCCATTGTCGAACTCGCGAGCCTACTTGTGCGGGGGCTCACGCGCGCCGCGCCTGTGCACTCACGAAGCAAGCCGATGGTGTTTTATTTTGTCGTTCTCGGGGTTGTGCCGCTGCTCGGCTCATTTATTACCGAGCCGGCCGCGATGACGCTTGCGGCACTTTTGCTGCGAGAATATTTTTTCTCAAAAAAAATAT
>JBDSYI010000407.1:0-2516 GCA_039925745.1 Casimicrobium sp.
TTCCAACACTGGCGTCGCCGGTCACGCATGTGAGCATTTCATCGAGCCAGTGCGACGTCACCAGCGTGTCTGAATTCAACAGGCACAGATGTTCATCGGCAGCCGCCGCGACGAAGGCCTGATTCACGTTCCAGGTGAAGCCTCGATTGACGGCGTTGTGGCGGACTTGTATGCGACGATTGGCCAGCGCAAACGCATTGAGCATCGGTGCTATGCGTTCGTCGGGAGACGCGTCATTGATGATGACGGTGCGAAACGGCGTAATCACTGGCGCGGCGGCCAGCGCAGACAAGCAACGCTCAACGCTGTCAAAGCCATCGTAAACGGGCACGCAAACGAGCACACTCATCGATCAGGTTTTTGCTAAAACGAAGCAAATACCGGAAATAGACGCATAAAAGTCCATCTGTCGACAACGACAAAATATGACGTTTAGCCCGGAAGCAAACGTACTTTCAGTAAAAAGCCGTATCCATAAAATCACTTGATTCGATGCTGTAATGATGTGTGTGCAGGAATTTTATCGGGGCACAGTCACGCAGTTAAAGGCATGGCGGTGATTATTCCGAAAATGCACGCACCCATCGTGCCGCGATGATCGTCGCCATCCTCTCCGCCTACACTCGTTCTTTCCCAATTGACTTCGGAGTTTTTATGAGCTTATTCGACAAAGCCAAAGACGCAGCGCAAGCCGCACTCGACAAAACCAAGGATGCCGCAAGCGCCGCTGCGCATGCCGCTAAGGACGCAGGCAGCGCCGTTGCTCATGCCGCAAGAGACGCCGGACACGCTGTCGCCGATGGCGCAAGCACGGTCGCACACAAAGCGAAAGATTTGGCCGGCGATGCGGTAGATGCAACCAAGAGCGCGGGGCACGCCGTAGCCGAGGGCGCAAGCGCCGCCGCCGATAAAGCGAAGGCCGCTGGCAGCTCGGTCGCGGATGCAGGCAAAGGTGCAGCCTCTACGATGGGCGATGCCGCCAAAAAAGCGGGTAACGCCACGGTCGCCGCCGCGGAAAAATTGACCGGGAAGGACTTGAACAAAGACGGCAAGATTGGCTGATCGGTCTCGTGAATGACGGCACGACGCTTGATTCAAACGTCGTGCCGTCAGATGCTAGGGATCATCGCGTACCCGTAAAAAACTCGCAAAGCGCGGCTTGCCGCTGGGCGTGATCTCCCGGTAGGTGTACGTCACCATCGCGCCAACGGGAGGTGGATTGGCGCGTACGGCATCAGAAAATCCAGTGCCGAGCTTGAAGCGCACACCGGCTTTTGTTTCAACCCATAGCGCGCCCATTTTCCCGATGTATTTGCCTTTTCCGGGCACGTGCTCGATCACGGTCGCTTCAGTGTCCAGCAGCGGTTTTAGTTTCAGCAACACATCACTGCGACCGGTCACGTAAGGTGCATCCGCGAGGTGCAGCATTACGCCTTCGCCCTTGCCTTTCACCACGGCATCAAGCTCACGCTTCAGGGCAGCGCGATCTTTCACTGGATGCTGATCCACGGCTTTCAGCGCTGGAAAATTGGCGCGTGCGACGATGTCCTTAATCCGATTCGCGCGCTCGCTAAATGGCATCGCGGCAGCGCTCTCGGTTTGTGGCAATTCAAAGATCATGTAATTCACGCGCTGCCATTCGGCGTCATCCGGCACCGCTTTGCGCACGATGCCTGAGAGCGCATCAAATTGCCCACGCGCGAGCCAAAGCTCGCCGTCCAGTGCCTCGGGCGGCAATTTAGCGATGAACCATTCTGGCGCTGCCACGGTGCGTCCGCTGCGGAAACGTAACGTTTTGCCATCCCAGATGGCGCGTACGCCATCGTACTTTTCACTCACCAGATACTGCGTGACATCCACCGATGAACCGAGCACATTCGCCAACAGAATGGGCGGCGCAGAAACACAGGAAGTCGCGGCCAGCCACGCGAACACAAGTAGCGTGCGCATGAGGTGAAGGGGTTGTTTCATAGGACGACCATCTCCGAGCGCTATGCGCAATTCACCAAACATGTCGGCGACGCTTCAGCGTCCGACAAGCCAAGATTGTTTTGCATATTCAACGCGAACATAGAACAATTTTCTATGAAACGCGGATATAAAAAAAGCCGCCGCAATTTTCACGCGGCGGCTGATTTGCATCGATGATGCTTCGGTTTATTTGCCGCCTGGCACTTTGCCTTCGACGCCTTTAACGTAAACATTTAAGCCACCCAGGAACTTGTCGTCTGCGTTGGCGCCTTTGGCGACGAGCTCTTTGCCTGACTGATCGAAGATCGGACCCGCCCAAGGGTGGAACGTACCGGCTTTGAGCCCCGCTTTGACTTCGTCGATCTTTGCCTTGACATCCGCCGGCACGTCGTCGGCAATCGACACCATATCGATCGCACCTTCTTTCACGCCCCACCATGACGAGCCGGACGCCCATTTGCCGTCAAGCACATCTCTGGTGGTCTTGATGTAGTACGGTGCCCAATTGATCACCGCCGAGCCAAGGTGCGCTTTCGGGCCATAGG
>JBDSYI010000408.1:0-19123 GCA_039925745.1 Casimicrobium sp.
GCTGCAATTTTGTCGAGGATTCGAAGGCCTCCAGCGATGGTGAAAGCAACTTCAAGCCGGAAGCGTCCCGATAGGCTTTTCAGTAATGGCACGCCGGACAGCAGCAAGGCGCGTGCGCGCTCACACTGGTCGCGCATCAACGCCTTGTGCAGTGGATACGCGGGGAACCCATCACTCGACACTTCGTGCTTCGCAAACTCTACACGGGGCACATAAATACGGCCGCGTGACGCGTCGATCGCTGCATCTTGCCAGAAATTGATGAGTTGTAAGGCAGTGCAGATATTGTCGCTGGCACTGAGTGACGGTGCGTCGTTGACACCGACCAGCGCCAACATCAGTCGCCCGACAGGATTGGCGGAACGTCGGCAGTAATCGAGAAGCTGCTCATACGACTCATAGGATTGAACTGTCAGATCCTGCCTGAAAGCATCGAGCAAATCTCGGAATGGCTGCGACGTGATCGCGTCATATCCAGCGTCACGGATTACTGTCAGCCCGCGTACAGTCGAAGCCGTGGCCGTTCGGTCATTAAACAAGGCAACCACGTCATCGTCCAGTGCAGCGAGTGTGGCGAGCCTTTCCTCAACGGTCGCGTCGCCCTCATCGGCAACATCGTCAGCGTGTCGGGCGAAGCGATAAATGGCGACAACGAAAGGCCGTATGGCTCTTGGTACCAGCACAGAGGCGACCGGAAAATTCTCGTAATGCTCGTCAACGGTCACGTGTAGGCCAAAGAAGTGAGGGAAGCGATAGCTATAATAATGGGCTAAGCGAATGTGGCGGAATTGGTAGACGCACTGGATTTAGGTTCCAGCGCCGAAAGGTGTGTGGGTTCGAGTCCCTCCATTCGCACCAAATTTAATGATTGCGGACTGTCCGGCGGTGCTTTTCTTGCGCCGTCTTTTTTTGCGCTTTGCGCATCAGGATAAGCCGTCTGGCGACAACTTTGAGTGAATGCGGGCGTGAGCGCGTGTTCGGATGGAAATAAAAATATGTCCACACAGATTGAGCAACTGAGCACGCTTGAGCGCCGCTTTACGATGACGATTCCGGTCGCGCAGATCGAATCGGAAACCGAAACCCGCATCAAACGCCTCGCCCGTACGGTCAAAATGTCGGGTTTTCGTCCAGGCAAAGTGCCGGTCAAAATGGTGGCATCGACGTATGGCCCGCAGGTGCGCTCCGAGGTGTTTTCGGACGCCGTGAATAAGAGCTTTGGCGCTGTCGTCGATGAAAATCAGTTACGCGTTGCCGGCTATCCTCGCATCGAACCTAAAGCTGACTCCGAAAACGTCAACGACTATCAATTCGTAGCGACATTCGAAGTTTTTCCAGATGTGACCTTCGCGGACTTCACGGCGCTCGAAATTGAGCGGCCGGTTGTCGAAGTAACCGATGAAGACGTGGCGCGTACGCTAGAAACACTGCGCAAACAGCGCGTTCGCTACGAAGCTAAAGACGAAGTAAGCGAGGAAGGCGATCGTCTGATCGTCGATTTCAACGGCGAAATTGATGGCGTGGCGTTTGACGGTGGTTCGGCCAAAGACTTCACGATGATTCTTGGCGAGCGTCGCATGCTGCCTGAATTCGAAGCCGCTGCGCAGGGCCTTAAAAAGGGTGAAAGCAAGACCTTTACTCTTGCGTTCCCAGCAGATTATTTTGGCAAGGATGTCGCTGGTAAAACGGCCACTTTTACACTGAACGCCAAAGAGGTGGCGCGCCCGATTTTGCCTCCGATTGATACCGAATTCGCAAAAGCGTTTGGCATTGCCGACGGCAATATTGATGGACTAAAAAAAGAAGTGCGCGGAAATCTTGAGCTTGAGCGCAAGCGCCGTGTTTTCCAAAAAATTCGTGATCAGGTTTTTGCGGGTTTGCGTTCGCATTCAACGCTTGAGGTGCCCAAGGCATTGATAGCTGCCGAAGCAGAGCGTATGGCTACGGCTGCGACTGAGGATTACAAATCACGCGGCGGTAAAGCAGATGAAGCAATGTCGCCATCCACTTTTGAGCCTGCTGCCGCTGAGCGCGTTGCCATGGGCTTAATAGTGGGTGAGCTGGTTCGCAGCAACAATCTGCAGGCATCGCCACAGCAAGTACGAGCTTTGCTTGATGAGCAGGCACAAAGCTACGAGAAGCCCGAGCAAGTAGTGGCCTGGTACTACCAGGATCAACGCCGCCTGTCGGAATTCGAGGCGATTGCTCTGGAACAGAATGTGGTGGATCACGTGCTCAAAGTCGCAAAAACGAGTGACAAGGCGCAGCCGTTTGCTGAGCTGATTGGTCAACAGTCCGCGTAGCTCGCATCGCGTCCAGTTCGCATGATTTGCGGGTTGACGTTCGTGCGCACCTCTTGAATTTGCGCAGGTCAGCACCACCCTAGTGCAATGGGCGAGCTTGAGAGAATCGGGTTCGTCCGAACGCTGACATCGTGGTTAACAAAACGTATTATGCGAATGAATCGTGGCTTGACTATCGGGCCGCGGGCAAGCGCAAGCAAAGGACTCATCATGACGAACTGGAATCCCCCTAGCGCAATAGTTGGCGGGTTTGGAGAAACTTTCGGCAGCAGCAACCCCCAGGGTTTGGGGCTTGTGCCGATGGTCATTGAGCAGAGTGGTCGTGGCGAGCGTGCGTTTGACATTTATTCGCGTCTACTGAAAGAGCGTGTCATTTTTCTGGTTGGTCCCGTGACCGACGAGACTGCGAACTTGATAGTTGCACAATTGTTGTTCCTCGAATCGGAAAATCCGGACAAAGACATCAGCTTCTACATCAATTCGCCGGGTGGGTCCGTGTCGGCCGGAATGGCGATTTTTGACACCATGCGATTTATCAAACCCGACGTCAGCACGCTATGCGTTGGTATGGCCGCGTCTATGGGCGCGTTCCTGCTCGCAGCGGGCGCTAAGGGCAAGCGCTTTGCATTACCGAATTCGACGGTCATGATTCACCAGCCATCGGGTGGTTTCTCGGGACAAGTTTCAGACATTGAGCGCCATGCCAATTACATTGTGCGTCTGAAAAAGCGCTACAACCAGCACATGGCGGACTTCACGGGCCGTTCGATGGATGAAGTGGACAAAGCGTCTGATCGCGATAATTTCCTGACGGCTGAAGAGGCCGTGGAGTTCGGTATGGTGGATCGCGTTCTGGCGTCGTCGCGAGCTGAATCCGTCTGACGTTTCGTTTCTGGGCAGGTTGCGGCAATTGCGCGCTCCCGCCCCTTCACCGGCTTACTTGGTTTACTCAACTCCTCTGCCCTGCACAAAGCGCTACACTGACACGAACGCGTGCCAGTCGCACTGATTAATTTACCCCTATGGCCGAGAAGTCTACGAGCGACAAGCTCCTTTATTGTTCGTTTTGCGGCAAAAGCCAGCACGAGGTCCGCAAGCTGATTGCTGGCCCGTCGGTGTTCATCTGTGATGAGTGCATTGACTTGTGCAACGACATCATCAAGGAAGAAGTTCAGGCTGAGACCGTCGAGCGCGTCGGCTCAAAGCGCCTGCCGACTCCGCATGAAATTCGCGAAAAACTTGATCAATATGTGATTGGCCAGGAGCATGCGAAGAAAATCCTGTCGGTGGCGGTATATAACCACTTCAAGCGGATCGACGCGAATCTCAAAGACAACGATGTTGAGCTTGCCAAGAGCAATATTCTTTTAGTCGGGCCTACCGGCTCGGGCAAGACACTGCTTGCGCAAACGCTGGCACGCTTGCTTGACGTGCCATTTGTGATCGCCGATGCCACTACCTTGACTGAGGCTGGCTACGTTGGCGAAGACGTCGAAAACATCATTCAAAAGCTTTTGCAGACGTGCGAATACGACGTAGAGCGCGCCCAACGTGGCATCGTCTACATCGACGAAATAGACAAGATTTCTCGCAAGGGCGAGAACCCATCGATTACCCGCGATGTCTCGGGCGAAGGCGTGCAACAGGCGCTACTTAAACTGATCGAGGGCACTAACGCTTCGGTGCCGCCACAAGGCGGACGCAAGCACCCGAATCAGGAGTTTGTCACCGTTAACACGGCGAACATCTTGTTCATAGTCGGCGGCGCGTTTGAAGGCCTGGATCGCGTGATTCGGCAACGCTCTGCGAAAACAGGGATCGGTTTTGGTGCCGAGGTTGTCTCGCCCGATGACCGTAGCTCCATTAGCGCCTTATTGCGTGAAACGGAGCCCGACGATTTGATTCGATTTGGCCTGATTCCTGAGCTGGTGGGCCGTTTGCCCGTATTGGCAACGCTCGACGAGCTCAATGAAGCTGCGTTGATTGATATTCTTGTGCGCCCGAAAAACGCGCTCATGAAGCAGTACCAAAAGATGTTCCGGCTTGAGAATGTGGAGCTAGAAGTACGCGATAACGCGCTGGCAGCGATTGCCAAACGCGCCATAAAGCGGCGTACGGGTGCACGCGGACTACGATCTATTGTTGAATCCCTGCTACTTGACATCATGTATGACTTGCCGTCGCTCAATAATCTCGAACGCGTGGTCATTGACGAAAACACGGTTGAGACTAATTCCCGTCCCTTACTGATTTACAGCGAACCGAGCAAAGCTGCCTGAGTCATCTCAGCCGCAGGTGCAATGTGTGATTCGAACGCATTGCACACGTTGCGCGGTTCGCACGATGATATGAAAGTTTGCCATGTCCGACATTAGCGCTGACGTCCCCAACATCCTGTCCTATCCGCTGTTGCCGCTACGCGACGTCGTCGTGTTTCCGCACATGGTTATCCCGCTGTTTGTGGGGCGTCCAAAATCCATCAAGGCGCTTGAGGTGGCGATGGAAAGCGGCAAGCACATTCTTCTGGTCGCGCAGAAGTCTGCCGCAAAGGACGATCCTTCACCAGAAGATTTGTATGACACAGGCTGCGTTGCCACCGTTTTGCAAATGCTCAAGTTGCCTGATGGCACTGTCAAAGTATTGGTCGAAGGATTGCATCGCGCTCTGTTGACTGCGCTCACCAATAACGGAGAATTTTTCTCGGCTGAAGCGCAACCGATCGCTTCAAGCGAAGAAGGCCCTGCAGAGGTTGAAGCACTGCGCCGTGCGTTGCTGGCGAACTTTGACCAGTTCGTAAAACTCAACAAAAAAATCCCGGCTGAGATTCTCACCTCGATGGCGGGAATTGATGATGGCGGTCGCCTGGCCGATTCCATCGCTGCGCATCTTCCGTTGAAGCTTGAGCAGAAGCAGGAAGTGCTTGAACTTCCATCTGTCGCCAAACGGATCGAGCATTTGATGGGTTTGATTGAGGCAGAAATCGACATTCTGCAAGTCGAAAAACGCATTCGTGGTCGCGTCAAGCGTCAGATGGAAAAGAGTCAACGCGAGTATTACCTGAACGAGCAGGTTAAGGCCATTCAAAAAGAACTGGGCGATGGCGAAGATCAGGCTGAGATTGAAGAGATCTCAAAGAAAATTAAAGCCGCTGGCATGCCGAAAGAGGCACTGGATAAGGCTGAAGCCGAGCTGAAAAAACTCAAGATGATGTCGCCGATGTCGGCCGAAGCAACCGTCATTCGCAACTACCTTGACGTTCTCACTGGCTTGCCGTGGAAGAAGAAGAGCAAGGTCTCCAAAGACCTGAACCGCGCCATCGATATTCTCGAAGCCGATCACTACGGTCTCGAAAAGGTCAAAGAACGCATCACGGAATATCTCGCGGTGCACCAGCGTGTCGACAAAGTTAAGGCTCCGATTCTTTGCCTCGTGGGACCACCGGGTGTAGGTAAGACGTCACTTGGACAATCGATCGCTCGCGCGACCAATCGCAAATACGTGCGTATGTCACTCGGTGGCGTGCGTGACGAATCGGAAATTCGCGGGCATCGCCGTACCTACATCGGTTCGCTTCCAGGCAAAGTGTTGACTAATCTGTCAAAGGTCGGAGTCCGCAATCCGCTGTTTCTGCTCGACGAAATCGACAAGATGGGTCAGGACTTCCGCGGCGATCCTGCATCGGCGTTGCTTGAGGTGTTGGATCCCGAACAGAATCACACGTTCTCTGACCATTACGTTGAGGTCGACTTTGATCTCTCCGACGTGATGTTCGTTGCGACCGCAAACAGCTACAACCTTCCTGCGCCATTGCTGGATCGTATGGAAGTGATTCGTCTGTCCGGCTACACCGAAGACGAAAAAGTAAAAATTGCGCAGAAGTATTTACTTCCGAAACAGATCAAAAACAATGGCGTAAAGCCAGGGGAAATTGACGTTACGGAAGACGCGATTCGCGACATCGTTCGGTACTACACGCGAGAAGCGGGTGTCCGCTCGTTAGAGCGCGAAATCTCCAAGTTGTGCCGCAAGACGATCAAGCAGACAATGACACAGGCGAAAGTTGCTGGCAGCAAGCATTCTGCCGTTGGCGTCGTCATTTCGGCCGCCAATCTCGCTGACTATCTGGGCGTGCGCAAATTCTCGTTCGGAATGGCCGAAAAAACCAATCAGATCGGTCAGGTCAATGGTTTGGCATGGACAGAAGTCGGTGGCGATTTACTCACTGTAGAGGCGGTCGCTTTGCCCGGCAAAGGCACGGTTCGTCAGACTGGCAAATTGGGCGATGTGATGCAGGAATCGGTCGCTGCGGCCGTTTCCGTGGTGCGCGCTCGTGCGAAGCAACTCGGCATCAAGGCTGATTTCTATGAGAAGCACGACCTGCACTTGCACTTTCCTGAAGGCGCTGTGCCGAAAGACGGGCCGAGCGCTGGCATCGCTATCACCACGGCCATCGTATCGACGCTTACCGGCATTCCTGTGCGTGCAAACGTGGGTATGACCGGCGAGATTACGTTGCGCGGAGAGGTGCTGCCGATCGGCGGACTCAAGGAGAAGTTGTTGGCTGCGCACCGGGGTGGATTAACGCTTATTCTGATACCCGAACAAAATATTAAAGATCTCGCCGAAATCCCGGACAACATTAAGAATGTTCTTGAGATTCGGCCCGTAAAATGGATCGATGAAGTCCTATCTGCTGCACTCGAACATGCGCCCATTGCACTGGGTGATGAGGTGGCGGCGCCCGTCGCTGCGCAGAAAGATTCGGTTCCTGGCGCCGATGTGGTTGTCACACATTAGTCCGAGCCAATCAGGCAGCGGCGTGGCGCGGGTTTCGTAGTAGACTCGCGCCCTACGATTTCAAACCATGTCTATGTCGCGTCAGGTCGTTAAACCGATGGGCGGATGAGACGAAAATCTTGTACTAGTCCAAACAATTGCTGAAAGGGGACAAACAATATGAATAAAGCAGAACTGATCGAGAGCATCGCCAAGAGCGCTGACGTTTCAAAAGCAGCAGCAACACGAGCACTTGACGCCACCATCAAGGCTGTTTCAATTGCTCTGAAGAAGGGTGATGTAGTCACACTCGTTGGTTTCGGTAGCTTTTATGTCGGCAAACGCACCGCTCGTACCGGCCGTAATCCGCGCACCGGTGCTGCAATCAAAATCAAGGCAGCGAAGGTTCCTAAGTTTCGCGCTGGCAAAGCTTTGAAAGATGCGATAAACTAGCAGGCTTGCTTGGATGAATTAATTAATTAGTTATTTCAGCCAACCGCAGAGTTCTGGGATTTCTAACCTATTCCAGATCTCAATGCGGGTGCTTAGCTCAGTTGGTAGAGCGTCGCCCTTACAAGGCGAATGTCGGGGGTTCGAGCCCCTCAGCACCCACCAAATGACATGAGCGCGAAAGCGTAAGTAGTTCAGAGGAGTGGTAGTTCAGTTGGTTAGAATACCGGCCTGTCACGCCGGGGGTCGCGGGTTCGAGTCCCGTCCACTCCGCCAACAAAAAAGACACAATTAAGGCGAACGATAGTTCGCCTTTTTTGTATCTGATGTCCAAGTTAAGTCTGGCGCGAAACGCCACAACGCGGGGCGAGCTTCCGGGGCAACGGATAAATTCTTGCCAGCATCGCATCGCAACACCGTAACGAAGAGAGAAGCATGTTTGATTTCGTCCACAAGAACAAACGAATTGTTCAGTTCATCCTTGCATTGATGGTGTTGCCGTTTGCATTTGTAGGCGTTGATAGCTACGTGCGCAACATGAGCAGTGACACTGACGTCGCGACCGTTGGCGGACAAAGTGTGACGCCACAAGACTTCGAAAATGCTTTGCGCTCACAGCAAGAGCGGATGCGCCAAATGCTGGGTAAGAACTATGATCCTACGATGTTTGACAGCCCCGAAGTTCGACAACAAGTGCTCGACGGTTTGGTAAATCAACGCTTGTTGGCTGCGTCAAGTCAGAATCTGAAACTCACTGCGCCTGATGCGGTTCTGCAAAAGACCATTCTTGAAATCCCCGATTTTCAGGACAACGGAAAATTCTCGGCGGCGAAATACGACGAGGTACTGAAGCTCAACGGCTTGAATCGTATGGGCTACGAACAGCGACTTCGCGGTGATCTTGCCCAGCAGCCCGTTCAGGACGCGCTTTCTCGCAGTAATCTCACGAGCGCGGCTCAGGTTGGTCTGTTCCAGCGTTTGACCGAACAGGCGCGCGAGGTTCAAGTCTCGGCCATTGACGTCAACACATTCATGCCGCTGGCTAAAGTAGACGACGCGCAGATCAAGGCGGAATACGAAAAGAGCCCCGACTCATATCGCGCCCCAGAGCAGGCGAAGATTGAGTATGTAATGCTCAATCAGGCTGCATTCATGGCAAGCGCTACGGT
This sequence comes from Casimicrobium sp., assembly GCA_039925745.1. GTDB lineage: Bacteria > Pseudomonadota > Gammaproteobacteria > Burkholderiales > Casimicrobiaceae > Casimicrobium. The sequence goes on from JBDSYI010000408.1 coordinate 8,699, forward strand.
CACGCCAGAAGAAATCAAGGCTGAATACGATAAACGCCTCAAGGAATTCTCCGCCCCCGAAGAGCGTCGCGCGAGCCACATCTTGTTATCAGTAGAAAAAGATGAAAAAGGACAACCGAAGGCTGCAGCAAAGGATGCGGCCAAAGCGGAGGCGGAGGCAATCATGAAACAAGTCGGAACGTCGGCAGAAAAATTTGCCGAGCTGGCCAAAACAAAGTCGAAAGACCCTGGTTCCGCTGCTCAAGGCGGTGATCTCGGGTTCTTCGGTCGCGGTCAGATGGTGAAGCCGTTTGAGGATGCTGTTTACTCGATGAAGCCGGGTGAGATCCGTGGCCCGATTGAATCAGACTTTGGTTTTCACATCATTCGTTTGACCGAAGTTAAGGCGGAGCGCACGCGCCCGCTCGAAGAAGTGCGCGCGCAGATCGAATCTGAGCTCAAACAACAGAAAGCTGCCAAGCTCTTTGCTGAGAACGCTGAGAAATTTCAGAACCGTGTTTACGAGCAGGGCGACAGCTACGCAAAGATCGCCGAAGAACTCAAGCTTGAGGTCAAAAAAACCGACTGGCTGACGCGCGCGCAAGTTCAGGCTATCGCCGCAGGTAACCAGAAATTTGCGCAGACCGTGTTCGCGCCGGCCAATGTCGCAGCCAAGAAAAATTCGGAAGCGATTGATCTTGGCAACAACAGCCTGATCTCCGCTCGCGTGCTTGAATACAAGCCTTCGGCTGTGCGCCCGCTCGAAGAAGTGCGTGCGCAAATCAGCCTGCAATTGCAACGCAAATTGGCGACTGAACTCGCCGCCAAGGCCGGCGCCGAAAAGCTAGCGGCTCTTTCCGCTGGCAAAGACGCAGGGTTGACGTTCGGTCCAGCCCAAAAGCTTACTCGTCAGGCACCATTGCCGAACGTCAATCAAGCGCTCGCGAAAGTCGTATTTGCAGCTGACGTTAGCAAGGGGCCTGCCGTCGTTGGCGGCGCCAACGACGCCGGTGGTTACACCATTGCTAAAGTACTGAAGGTCGTCGAGCCTGAAGTTGCGGACGCTGAAAAATTGAAATCGCTCGGTCAACGATTGACCGGTCAAGGCGGCGCTGATCTGGCCAATGCTTACCTGGTCGCTTTGAAAGAGCGCATCAAAGTCGAGATCAAAAACAATGCCATTCCAGCTGCCCCCGCTAAGTCCGAAAAATCAGATATAGCGGCTGACGGCAAGTCCGCTGGCTAACTCTCACTACTTTACGGCACGCAGTCCTGCGTAAGTGGGAACGCGTGCCGTGAGTAAAATAGCGCTTTTGGGAATTTCACATGCGCATACGCGCCAAAGCCCTTACCTTTGATGACGTTCTGCTCGTCCCCGGCCAGTCCAGTGTTCTACCTCGCGAAGTCGACCTCGCGACCCCGCTCACCCGTTCCATTCGCCTGAATTTGCCGCTGTTGTCCGCAGCGATGGATACGGTCACTGAATCGCGTCTGGCGATTGCAATGGCGCAAGCGGGCGGCGTCGGTGTCATTCATAAAAACTTCACGGCAAAGCTGCAAGCCCTAGAGGTGAGCCGCGTGAAGCGTTTCGAATCGGGCGTGCTTAAGGACCCGATCACCGTCGCTCCAACGCTGCCAGTGCGTGATGTGCTTGCGATTACTCGCGAGCATCGTGTTTCTGGACTGCCAGTTGTTGAAGGGAACAAAGTTGTCGGTATCGTCACCAATCGCGATCTGCGTTTTGAGCCAGAACTGGATCAACCTGTTTCTGCGATCATGACGCCGGCGTCGAAGCTAGTCACCGTTCGCGAAGGGGAAAGCATCGAAGTGGCGAAAGCGCTGATGCACAAGCACCGTCTGGAGCGGGTGCTGGTTGTCAACGAAAAATTCGAATTACGAGGTCTCATCACGGTCAAAGACATCCTGAAATCGACGGAACACCCCCTTGCCTGCAAGGATCAGTTTGGTCGCTTGCGTGTTGGCGCTGCTGTTGGCGTTGCTGAGGGCACAGAAGAGCGCGTTGAACTGCTACTCGCGGCCGGCGCTGACTTCCTTGTCATCGATACGGCACATGGGCATTCCAAAGGCGTGATTGATCGCGTTCGTTGGGCGAAAGTCAATTATCCTGATGCGCAAATTGTCGCGGGCAACATCGCCACGGCTGAGGCTGCCCGCGCGCTAGCGGATGCAGGTGCTGACGCTGTCAAGGTCGGCATTGGCCCTGGCGCTATCTGCACCACCCGCATCGTGACCGGTGTCGGCGTGCCGCAGATCACTGCGATTGCAGACGTCGCCAAGGGCCTTGAAGGCACCGGTATTCCGCTAATCGCTGATGGTGGCATTCGCTATTCAGGCGATATCGCCAAAGCCATTGCGGCCGGCGCGCATTGCGTGATGCTCGGCAGCATGTTTGCGGGCACCGAAGAGGCGCCAGGCGATATCGTATTGTTCCAGGGCCGCAGTTACAAAAGCTTCCGTGGCATGGGCAGCCTCGGCGCGATGCAACAAGGCAGTGCCGATCGCTACTTTCAGGACAGCGCCCCCAACAATCCGAACACCGCCAAGTTGGTGCCCGAAGGTGTTGAAGCGCAGGTGCCGTTCAAAGGCAGCGTCGCCAACGTTATTTTCCAGATGGAAGGCGGTTTGCGCGCCTCCATGCATTACTGCGGCTGCGGTACGCTCGACGAGATGCGTACGCGTGCAGAGTTTTCAGAAATCACCTCCGCTGGTATTCGTGAATCCCATGTTCACGATGTCAGCATTACCAAAGAAGCCCCGAACTACCATGTTGACTAGTATCTCCCGCATCGCGCTGGTCGCGATCCTCGCTTGCAGCGCCCTCGCTGTGCAAGCTGATGAGCTCACGCCGGCCAAACGCACGCAGATCAAGACATTGCTCGAAGTCACGGGCGTCAAGGCGATTCCTGAGCAGATTGCCAACAACACCGTGCAAAGCTGGGTGCCTGGCGTCAAGCAACTTGACCCCAAGTTTCCGGACAAAGGGTTCGCGATTGCACGCGACGCTTTTCTGGCGAGCCTTAATTCAAAAATCGACACCCCCGGCGGATTGATTGAACAGGTAACGCTGGTTTATCACAACACGTTTACCGGTCCCGAAATTGCCGATTTGTTGAAGTTCTATCAAAGCCCAGTTGGCAAAAAGTTGCTCGCGAGCCAGGCCAAAGTCAACAGCGAAACGTTCCAAACCGCCATGAAGTGGGCGGACTCCATGTCTGCCGATATCGATCAACGCATAGAAGCGGGACTCAAAAAAGAGGGTCTCAAACTTCCTGAGCCTCCGAAAACGGCGCCCGCCGCCAGCGGCACGCCACCTCCCGCCAAGAAATAGCGGTAGTGAACAAGGGGCCTCGCGGCCCCTTTGTGTTTCAGCCAAAGCATATTTAACGAATTTAGTGAGATCACCATGGCACGCGGCATCCTGATTCTTGATTTTGGCTCGCAGGTCACGCAGCTCATCGCCCGTCGCGTGCGTGAAATGGGCGTGTACTGCGAGCTGCATCCGAACGACGTGTCGGACGAATTCATTCGCGCATACAACCCCGAAGGCATCATCCTTTCCGGTAGCCACGCCAGCACTTACGAAGCGCATGATTTGCGTGCCCCGGCGGCTGTCTTCTCGCAGGGCGTCCCCGTACTCGGCATCTGCTACGGGATGTTCACCATGACCGTGCAACTGGGTGGACAAGTCGAAGCAAGTGATCACCGTGAGTTTGGTCATGCCGAAGTGCGCGCACGTGGCCATACGCGGTTTCTGGAAGGCATTGAGGACGCTCAAAACGACGAAGGCCATGGCCTGTTACACGTCTGGATGAGTCACGGCGACAAAGTTACCGAGATGCCGCCCGGCTTCAAACTCATGGCTTCCACCCCGAGTTGTCCGGTCGCCGGTATCGCCGATGAAGCGCGTAAGTTCTACGGCGTGCAGTTTCATCCCGAGGTCACGCATAGCAAGCAAGGCACGGCGATGCTCCGTCGTTTCGTGCTCGATATTTGCGCCGCGGAGCCGTCATGGACTATGCCGAATTACATCGATACTGCCGTCGCGAAAATTCGCGAAACGGTGGGTACGGATGAAGTCATTTTGGGTCTCTCCGGCGGTGTGGATTCAAGCGTTGCCGCAGCGCTCATTCACCGCGCGATTGGCGCGCAACTCACCTGCGTTTTTGTTGATCACGGCTTGCTGCGCTTAAATGAAGGCGCGATGGTGATGGACATGTTCGCCCGCAATCTGGGAGTCAAGGTCATTGCCGTTGATGCCAGCGATCAGTTTCTCGGGCACCTCAAAGGTGTGACTGATCCTGAGGCCAAACGCAAAATTATCGGTCGCGAATTCGTTGAAGTATTTCAGGCGGAAGCAAAAAAGCTACCCGCAGCAAAGTGGCTTGCGCAAGGCACGATATATCCCGACGTGATTGAAAGCGCGGGCAGCAAGACTGGCAAGGCCCAATCGATCAAATCGCATCACAACGTCGGCGGACTTCCGGAAACGTTGAAGCTGAAACTGCTCGAACCGCTGCGTGATCTGTTCAAGGACGAAGTCCGCGAACTCGGCGTTGCACTCGGTTTACCGCGCGAAATGGTCTATCGCCATCCGTTTCCGGGCCCCGGTTTGGGCGTGCGCATTCTGGGTGAAGTGACGCGATCTGCTGCCGATTTGCTGCGCCGCGCCGACGCGATCTTCATCGAAGAATTGCGCAACACAACGGACGCCAATGGCAAGAGCTGGTACGAGCTCACGGCGCAAGCGTTTGCAGTTTTCCTTCCCGTGAAAAGCGTCGGCGTTATGGGCGATGGCCGCACCTACGAAAACGTCGTTGCCCTACGTGCCGTACAAACCACCGATTTCATGACCGCACATTGGGCCGAGCTGCCACATTCCCTGCTTGGCAAAGTGTCGAATCGCATCATCAACGAAGTGCGCGGATTTAACCGCGTGGTGTACGATATTTCAGGCAAACCGCCCGCTACGATTGAGTGGGAATAAGCAAAGTTGACCGCAGTCGACGCTGATTTGGCAGAAGCGAAAATATGAGTTCTGATGCGTCGCCGGACAGCCCTGTTGCTTCCAGTTTCAGGGCCACTATAACGCGCTTCATTGCAAGTTTTTGGCCTGCGCCGATGCGCGTCAACGCGACAGAGCGCTTTCGGGCGCTCGGCGGTTCGGGCGTTGGCATTCTCGCCACCGCCTTAACTAGTCAGTGGTTTATCGGTAATTCTTCGGCGCCGCTCGTGCCCTGGCTGATAGCGCCGTTGGGCGCGAGCGCGGTTCTGGTATTCGCGGTGCCCGCAAGCCCGCTGGCGCAGCCCTGGGCGGTTATCGGCGGCAACACGCTCTCTGCACTGGTCGGTATTGCCTGCGTTCATTGGATTGCCGATCCTGCATGGGCGAGCGCGGCAGCCGTTGGATTAGCTATTGCCGTGATGTTCAGCTTGCGTTGCCTGCACCCGCCGGGGGGCGCTACGGCGCTACTGGTAGTGCTGATCCACGCCACAAATTTCGAATTCGCGCTGTTCCCGGTGCTCGCAAACTCTGTGCTGCTGGTGCTGGCAGGTGTTTTCTATAACAGCATGACGGGGCGTCGCTACCCGCACGCGCAGACGACACCTGCGCGCGCGCCCACACCCCTGGAGCGCTTCAGCGAAGCCGACCTCGATGCGGCGATGGCGCATTACAACCAGGTGCTCGACGTTGGCCGTGACGATTTGACTGAGCTTTTGCACTATGCCGAGCTGTCAGCGTACCAGCGCACGCTTGGCGAATTGCGCTGCGCTGACATCATGTCGACTGCTTTGGTGACGGTCGAGTTCGGGACGCCGCTGGATGAGGCGTGGGCACTGATGCGTGATCGCGCGATCAAGGCGTTGCCGGTAATTGACAAAGCACGCCACGTCGTGGGTATTGTCACCTCTGCGGACTTCATGCGGCACGCGGGTCTGGACAAGCGCCACGGCATGGGTGAACGGCTGCGCGCGTTGGTGATGCGGACGGGCGCCGAGCACTCAGACAAACCGGAAGTGGTCGGGCAAATCATGACTCGCAAGGTGCGCGTCGCCGGACAAGCCAGTGACGTGATTGAGCTGGTTCCGCTATTTTCCGAAGGCGGTCATCATCACATCCCGATCATCGATGACGAAAAACATCTGGTCGGCATCATCACGCAATCGGATCTGGTGCGGGCGCTGTATCAGGCGGTGCGACGCGCAGACTAAAGCCGCTAGCGATTTTGCGTGATAAACACCATTAGCTTTTTGACGAAACGACCTATATACGGCGGTTAAGCGCCAGTTTTTAGTATTGTCGATATTTTATGAATATGGGCTGTAGCCCGTAGCAAATGGTCGTTTCAAGAAAAAGCTGATACTTTTGATTCACTTGTTCTGGAGCTTATTTCGTCGATCACGGCGCTGCTAATTCGACGCCGCCCGGAGTTTCGGCTGATACGGCGCTTCCAGCCGCAGCAAGACATCATAGTAAGCGCGCACTGATTCCACATAATCAACTGGCATGCCGCAGCGACAGGGTCCCGTTTTGAACTGCGCCGCGATTTCTGGCTTGATCAACAGCGGTAAATGCCGGCGCACATCCGGCCACATATCGGGATTTTTCTTCGCGCGCTGCGTCAGGATGCGCGCGTTCTCGACGTGCCCGAGACCGATGTTGTATGCAGCGAGCGCAAGCCACGTCTTGTCGGGCTCCTGAATGCGCTCCGCGAGACCGTTTTTCTTTAGGTCCGTAAGGTAGCGCGCGCCACCCAAAATCGAGGAGCGTGGGTCCAGTCGATCCACGTTGTAGCGCTTCGCGGTGTCTTCGGTAAATTGCATGATCCCGCGCACACCCGTCTCGGACGTCGCAGTCGTTTCCCAGTGTGACTCTTGATACGCCACCGCCGCCAGTAACCGCCATTCAATGCCGTAGGTTTCCTGCGCCTGCTGAAACCAGGCACGGAATCGAGGCAGCACCGTATTCACGCGCTCGCTGAATACCTCGATATCAACCGGACTGATTTTTTGCGGAAATCCGAAATAGCGATCCAGTACGCGCGCAATCTGTCCGTCCCGTGTAATGCGTGTCAGGAACGCATTCGCATTGTCGCGCGCGGCAGTGGCGTTGTGCGCAAACAGCCACGCACGGGGCATTGCGGGCTGCACGACGAAGGCACGCTGCGCATCGTAATGGAAATGCCGACTTGCGTTAAAGGTGTCCTCCTCGAGGATCGCGTATTGCACTTCATCGTCGCCCACCGCCGAGATCAGCGATTCATCGTCGTTTTTTGTGTCTTCAACGAACGTTATCGCGGGGTTTTTGCGCCGCAGTTCCGTCATGCGCGGATGCGTGTAGATACGAGAACTCACGACAATGCGCTTGGGAAACACCTCAGCTAACGATTTTGGCGTGAATTTTTGCGGCGAATTCAGCAGTACCCATGCGCTCTCCTCATAGCGCGCCTTGGTCGCAACCTCCGTTGAACTCAGCCCGTCGGCCGTGTTGCCCATTGCCACCACGTCTACCTCGCCGCGAAACATCGCAAGCCGCGCTGCATCAGGTGTGGCGAACGTCTTGATGTCTAGTTTCGTGTTTTGAGTTTTTGCAAACGCGTTGATCAGGTCGTACTCAAGCCCCGCCAATTCGCCGTTCGGATCAGTGTAAAAAATGGTCGGATGCACCATCAGCGCGACGCGTAGCGGCGGCTTCGACGCCCGGTTTACGTCAGTCACCGGCTGCGCCGTAGCATTCACCGCGCGCGTCTCGACCCACGTCAAAAACTTGACGGGCAGCAGAAGTGCAGCGGTCGCTGCCAAAACGGCAAGGACGACCGCAATAACGCGGAAAGGAGGCATCAGGGGGTGTGGGGCTTCGTACGCAGGGATTCAGGGGTTTGGAGTATACGAGGGCCTATAATCGATAGCGGTGGGTCGCCCCGCATGTCTAACTTGTGAATCTGGTCAGGTCCGGAAGGAAGCAGCCACAGCAGGAGAAGCAGTGCCGGGGGAACGGCTCACCACCTTTTCGCTTCGACGCCGCGATATCGGCGAATTGTCGCGCCGCAAATTTGCCTTGCGCTTCATCCCATCTAACCACGCTGCACGTTGAAAATTCGACACCGTGTAGTCCTGGTTGTTCCCTCCCTGCTGAGATTGGTGCTGATCCTCAGTTTGTCGAAGGCTCGTACCACCCGGTGGCTTAAGTGCTCCCCCTCCTACAATTGACCCAATTTCTCACTGGCTCAATTCGTGTCCGCCTCTCTCGCTCTCGCCCGCAAATACCGCCCGCGTAACTTCTCCGAACTGATGGGGCAGGAACACGTGGTGCGAGCGTTGTCGCATGCGTTGACCACCGGGCGTTTGCATCAGGCGTATCTGCTGACCGGAACCCGTGGTGTGGGGAAAACGACGATTGCGCGCATTCTGGCGAAAACGTTGAATTGCGAAACCGGCGTCACGCCTAATCCGTGCGGTGTCTGCCAGACCTGCCTGGATATCGACGCCGGGCGCTTCCCTGACCTTCTAGAGCTCGATGCCGCGTCGAACACCGGCGTGGACAACATGCGCGAAATCATCGACAACGCGCGCTATGCGCCGACCGCCGGGCGCTACAAGGTGTATCTCATCGACGAGGTACACATGTTGTCGAAGAGCGCGTTCAACTCGATGCTTAAAACGCTCGAAGAACCACCTGAGCATGTGAAATTTGTGCTCGCCACGACCGATCCGCAAAAAATTCCAGTGACCGTGCTGTCACGCTGTTTGCAGTTCGCGTTGAAGCAGTTTCCACCGGAGCGTGTCGCCGAGCAATTGCACAAAGTGTTGACCGCTGAGAATGTGCCGTTCGATGCGCCTGCGCTTCGCCTCATTGGCGAAGCCGCGCAAGGGTCGATGCGCGACGCGCTCTCGATCACCGATCAGGCAATTGCTTTCGGTCATGGCAAGGTCGAAGAGCAACAGGTTCGCCAAATGCTCGGCAACGTGGATCGAGATTTTGTCTGGCGTGTGCTCGACGCTGTGGTTGCGCGCGATGCAACGGCGCTCGCGGCCGAGGTCGAGCGATGCTTTGAGCAAGCACTCGCGGCGGACGATGCGCTAGCGCAACTCGCTCGAGCGTTGCACCGCATCGCACTCGCGCAACCGGTGCCCGGGAGTGTGGACGCGGAAGATCCTGATCGCGCGCACATTACGCGAATCGCCGCTGCACTAACCGCCGAGGAAATCCAGCTCTACTATCAAATCGCACTGCACGGGCGCGACGACTTGCGCCTCGCGCCGGATGAGCAGACGGCGTTGATGATGACGTTTTTGCGCTTGCTGGCGTTCGCGCCGGCCAACGGTAATGAGCCCGTTAGAGAGCAGCCGGCGTCGTCGGGTACCCTCACTGCTCGCACCGCGCCGCCGCCGCGTGCAGCTCCATCAAACGTTCGCGCTGAGTCCGCCGAAGCGCCGCTGTCTTCACCGTCGCCGCGTGAACGAATTGAGGCACCGCAGCTGGCAACCGGCATCGCGAATTCGGCGGCTGCAGAGCAGCCTACGCAACGGGAGTTCGACGGCGACTGGTTGCGCCTGGTTGCCGCGCTGCCGCTCGCGGCGATGGCTCGCGAACTCGCCCGTCACAGCGCGCTCATCAGTTGGGACAAAAACCTCATCAAACTCGCTCTGCCGCAAGACAAACGCCCGCTCGCGACGCAGAAAGAACGCCTCGCAGGTACGCTCTCAGAATACTTCGGTCGCCCGCTCAAGCTTGACATTGAACTCACCGACAACGCGGGCGAATCCGTCGCCGTACGCGATAAACAGGTCAAGGACGAAAAGCAGACCGCTGCCGAGATCGCCTTCATGGCCGACCCCGCCGTTCAGGTGCTGCTCACAGAAGGACAGGGCCGCATTCGGGCGGGTAGCATTCAGGCTAACGATTAACGGACATCTCAAAAATTCATTTCTAGGGCGCATTGTGTCGTTGCACGGTGCTCGCACTCCTCATGTACCAGGGCTTACATTCCGGTTTCTCCGCGCCGTGCGCCTAACACTGCATCCCTATAAACTGAATATTTGAGATGCCCTAAAAATATTGGAGATACAGAATGCTAGGTAAAGGCGGAATGGCAGGCCTCATGCAGCAAGCGCAGCGCATGCAGGAAAACATGAAAAAAGCGCAGGATGAAATCGCTGCGATGGAAGTCGAGGGTCAGGCCGGTGCAGGTATGGTCAAGATCACCATGACCGGCAAGCACGACTGCAAACGCGTGCAGATTGATGCGGGCGTGATGGACGATAAGGACATGCTCGAAGATCTGATTACTGCCGCAATCAATGATGCTTCACGCAAAGTTGAGCAGGCCAGTGCTACCAAGATGGGCGCACTCGGCGCAGGCATGAACCTGCCGCCAGGGATGAAGCTGCCGTTTTAGTTGTAGTCCCTCCCCCTTCAAGGGGGAG
>JBDSYI010000409.1:0-2442 GCA_039925745.1 Casimicrobium sp.
AGCTGGAGCGGCTGTACGACTTTGCAGCGACGCTCGGTGCAAGCGTCATCGCCCCGAAATTTTCTCGTTACGTGATCGATCTCAATCGTCCGCCGGACAACACGCCGATGTACCCCGGCGCATCGAATACCGAGCTGTGCCCGAGCACGTTTTTCAACGGCGATCCGCTGTACCGCGAAGACCAAAAGCCGAGCGCTGAGGAAGTAAATCAACGACGCGAAACCTACTGGCGTCCGTACCATGATGCGCTTCGCGCCGAGCTTGCGCGCGTTCGCGAAAAGTTTGGCTTCGCGCTGCTGTGGGACGGGCACAGCATTCGCTCGGAAATTCCGTGGTTGTTTGAGGGAAAACTACCTGACCTGAATCTGGGAACGGCGAGCGGCGCCAGTTGCGATGCGTCGCTTCGAACACGTCTGGCGGAAGGCCTGGCCAGCGATGCACAAAATACGCACGCTGTTGACGGCCGCTTTAAAGGTGGCTACATCACGCGCCACTACGGTCGCCCGAACGATGGCATTCATGCGGTGCAAATGGAAATGTGTCAATCGCTCTATATGCAGGAAGTGCCGCCTTATGCCTATGATGACGCGAAGGCCACGCAGATTCAGCCGATGCTAAAAAAGTTGTTGCACATCATGCTTGACTGGACGCCGCCAGTTAGTGTGCGATGAGCGCGCCGAAGGTTCAGGCAATTTGGGCTCCGCTTGCGTGGCTCAACACCTCGTCGGGCGGCGCATGGGCGCGCGATGTGTTGTTGGAAATCGATGCGAGTGGATGCTGGTCGAGCACCGCTTCTGGTGTCAGCAAAGACCATGCAGCGTCCGTCAATGCGCAGATGGTCTCCGGTCCGTTGTTGCCGGGTTTGGTCAACGCGCACAGCCATGCCTTTCAACGCGCGTTTGCAGGGCTCGCCGAGCGACGCGAAAACGAACATGATGATTTCTGGAGCTGGCGTGATCGCATGTATCGCGTTGCGCTTGCCATTTCGCCTGCTCAACTGAAGGCCGTCGCAACGCAGCTCTACATCGAAATGCTGCGTGGCGGCTACACGCACGTGTGCGAATTTCATTATCTGCATCATGCGCCCGATGGACGTTCGTATGACGATCCACTGACGATGACATGGATGCTCATCGAGGCGGCGCGAGACGCAGGCATCGGGCTCACGGTGTTGCCAGTGCTATACGAACGAGCGGGCTTTAATGCGCCTGTTTTGCGCGATGATCAGCGTCGATTTTCGACGGATGCGGCATGGATACTCGCTGCCCAAAAGCGAATCAATGAGGGGTCGCCCGGACCATTCGTCAACTCAGGTGTGGCGATTCATTCGCTGCGCGCAGCTCGTCCCGAATCGATCAGCACGCTGGTTGCAAGCGCGCAGGGACCGATTCACATTCACGTCGCCGAACAAACCGGCGAGGTCGATGAATGCGTAAAAACCACGGGGCTACGTCCGGTCGACTGGTTGCTGCGCCATCACGCGCTCGACACGCGGTGGCAACTCATTCACGCCACGCACGTCACACAATCTGAAATTGAAGGCGTCGCGAAGTGCTGCGCGGCTGCCGTGATTTGCCCGACGACTGAGGCGAATCTCGGCGATGGCACGACCGATATTGCCGCGTGGCTGAATGCGGGCACGACCCTGTCGATTGGCTCCGACAGCCACGTCACGCGCGATTGGCGCGAAGAGCTGCGGCTCATGGAGTACGGCCAGCGATTGCAGCACCGCGCGCGCAACATCGCCGCGTCGCCCGCAACTGGGCAAACCGCGACTGCGGAGCGTCTTTTTTCGCGAGTGACCACAGGAGGTGCATCGGCCGCCGGGCACGCGCTGTGGGGCCTCACCGTTGGCGCGCGGGCTGATGCGCTGGAGGTTGATACTTCGGAGCCGACGATGCTAGGTGTTCCGCCATTGCGCACGCTCGACGCGATGATCTTTAGCAGCCCCGCGCTGCCGTTTGCGAACGTGATGGTGGCGGGACGTTGGGTGATTCGCGATGGCGCACATCCGGCGCAGAGATCAGCGGCGAACGCCTTTGCCGAAGCGATGCGGGAAATCTGGTCGCATGCAACATAGGGGTTAACAGCTTTTATGTGAAGGCGCCATTGCACAGGGGCTAAGCGTGAAATTGGCAATAAGTCGACTTGTCGTTATATCGACTGATAGCCCTTGCAAAATATGGCATGCAGCCCAGAGCTATAGGTGAAACTTCGGCTGCGATAGGCGAAATTACCCGCCATCGCAGCTTGCGAACCCCTACTCAGATTTAACCGATCAGCAACCGTTCAAGCCGTGTAAGTGACGCGATAAAACGCATCCGAACTCGCTGACATGACCGCCTGTTTTTGCAGCGATGCACTCGCCGTGGCTTCCTGAATCATCGTGAGATGGCTCAGCGCTTCCGGGAAAATTTCCACACGTGCCGTGCGCCCAGTCGC
>JBDSYI010000410.1:0-4521 GCA_039925745.1 Casimicrobium sp.
CGATCATGCGCGAGCGCACGCAGGAGTTCGCAGAACTCATCTCGGTCGAGATGGGCAAGCTGATCGCGCAAAGCGCGGGTGAGGTGAAGCTGACCGCAGCCATCTTCGACTACTACGCAGAACACGCCGAGTCCTTCCTGGCGCCAGAGAAACTCAGCACCTCCAAGGGCGACGCTGTCGTCGAAAGCAGTCCGATCGGCGTGTTATTCGGTGTCGAGCCGTGGAACTTCCTGTATTACCAACTGGTGCGATTTGCCGCTCCGAACCTCATGGCGGGCAACGTCGTGATGATCAAACACGCGTCCAACGTGCCGCAATGCGCGCTCGCCTTCGAGCGCCTGCTCGAAGAAGCCGGCGCACCCGCGGGGGCTTACACCAACCTGTTCATTTCCAAGGACCAGGTAGCGAAAGTCATCGACGACGCGCGTATCCGTGCTGTTGCCTTAACCGGCAGCGAAGGCGCCGGGGCGGTCGTTGCCCAGCGCGCTGGAAAGAACCTGAAAAAGTCGACACTCGAACTCGGTGGCAGCGACGCGTTCATCGTGCTCGAAGATGCCGATCTGGAAAAAGCCATCAAGCACGCAGTCAGCGGTCGAATGAGTAACAGCGGTCAGGCGTGTACGGCCTCCAAACGCTTTATCGTGGTTGAAGCATTGGCCGATCGCTTTCTGGAGCAATTCACAATCGCACTGCAGGGCTTTGAGCCCGGCGACCCGCTAGACAGCAAAACTACGCTGGCACCTTTGTCGTCGGCAGAGGCGCTTAAGACTCTGCTGAGTCAGGTCGACGAGGCTACGGCACACGGCGCGCGAGTGCTGATGGGCGGCAAGCGTATCGAGGGACAGACCGGCGCATTCATGCAGCCGACTATCCTGACCGATATCAAGGCTGACAACCCGACCTACAAGCAGGAGTTCTTCGGTCCTGTAGCGCTGTTCTTCCGGGTCGCGGATGAAGCCGCTGCAGTGGCGCTGGCTAATGATTCGCCGTTTGGTCTTGGCGGGTCGGTGTTCACGCAGGACGTCGAGCGCGGCAAGCGCGTGGCCCGGCAAATCGATACCGGCATGGTGTTCATCAACTCGGCCGCGGTGTCGACACCGGACCTGCCGTTCGGTGGCGTCAAGAATTCGGGTTACGGGCGCGAACTCTCGGGCGCTGGCATTCAGGAGTTCGTCAACAAGAAGCTGATTCGGGTGAACTGACGAATACACAGACCTCCAGTGCTGAGTGCGCGAGAAGGCGACGCGACCACCGCGTCGAACTGCGCAGAACCGTCAGTGTGCTGGCACACGAGCCTCAGCATTAGACCGTGCTGAGCGAAGCCGCTTAGGGCATCTGCAGAAGTCGTTGCAGCCTCGAGCTGCGAGCTAGTCTAGCCCGCACATTTCACAGCCCCTACGATAGCCGTCGACCGACGGTTGGCGGGACTGAAGTTTACTCACACCGGAGATCCGCAAACTGCTGGCGTTTATCGCTCAGAAGAGGCCGCAATCAGCGGCTGCACTCGCCATACTCTGGCGTTTGGCGGAATCGCGTTTGAGTCGAACGCTCGCGGAGTAAAAAACGCGGGGAGAGTAAGCGCCGGGGTGAAGTGCGCGCGAACACGGCGGTCGACGATCCACGTAGGGCGAGTCCCACGTCAGCACGAGCTTTGCGCCCCTTCTACATCAAGGTCACGACGTCTACAGTCGATCTCACGCATTAATTTCTCAAATTTGCGTTCTTATCAACTATTGGAGAGACCACTATGACCGCGCCCAAAGAAATCACCGGTCCCGACGACCTCGCCAGGACTGTACGAAACGCCACAGACCCGCTTGACGAGTATCCAAATTACGGTACCGCTGCGAACCCGCCGGGCGATAAAACTTCACGGCCAGATGAAATGAGCGAACTGATTGAGGAGCGCGGGCCTATCGTGTCGACGTGGGACGCAGCGTGCGAGGAATACATCGTATCTAACCCCTTTCTCAGCGTTGCCGTTGCTGCGGGCGCTGGCGCTGCTGCGGCGGCATTGTTGATTTTGGCGGCGGGGGCCATTCGCGACAGGCGCTGGTAGGGCGCGATCGCGCTAGCTGCGTCGCTCGTGGCTGAGGCGAACGGATTCGCGATCCCGATCCTAAGGCATGGAATTTGCGATGCCGAGGCTAATTATTTTGTACGGCTTTATTCGGTAGTCCTTATTCTCATTCGGTCCAGAGTCCAAAAGGCAGGTAGTCGACTTCGTGATAATTAGAGGTTTAGCCCCGGTAAAATAAGCGTTTTGATGAAAAGCTGATGGCAATTTGACGATGAGTTTATTGGCTGCGTCTACGGCACTGCGCGCCGCCTTCACACGCAGTGTCGTGATGGGTCCATGCGAGCGAGATATAGCGCGTTACTCGCCAACAAAATTGACTCACACCGCACGTTTGTTTAGCCTGTCGTGATGGCCTCCGTCCCGAAATTCACCATGACTTCCGAGCCGCGAACAAACCCACCCGCTACCAACTGACCCTATGAACCATCACCTAAAAGCAAGCGGCGCAACCTGTCATTGGGGTTTCTTCGACGCCAAGCTCAAACCGGCGCTGACAATCCAAAGCGGCGACACGGTGACCGTGGACACCGTGACCGGCGGCCCGGAGGCGCATCCCAAACCCGGCTCAGGCTTCAGCACGCCACCGGAGATCGCCGACGTACACGCCAACGCCGAAAAGACGTTGCCCGGCCACATCCTGACCGGCCCTATCGCCGTCGAAGGCGCGAAGCCGGGGCAGGTGCTGGAGGTGAGGATCGAAGATGTACAACTCCGGCAGGACTGGGGATATAACGTCATCCGGCCCCTCGCGGGCACCTTGCCGAATGATTTTCACGAGTTTCGTTTGTTGCATATCCCGCTCGATCTCAAGGCCAAAACCGGCAGGCTGCCTTGGGGGTTGGAGCTGCCACTATCGCCCTTCTTTGGCGTGATGGGAACGGCGCCGCCGCCGAACTGGGGCCGCGTCACCTCGATTGTGCCGCGCGCCTTTGGCGGCAACATTGACAACAAAGAGTTGGTGGCGGGCGCGACGCTGTTCTTGCCGATTTTTGTGGAAGGCGGCTTGTTTTCTTGTGGCGATGGTCATGCCGTGCAGGGCGATGGCGAGGTCTGCGTCACCGCGATCGAAACTGCGCTGCAGGGGCGCTTTACGTTCATCTTGCGCGAGGATTTGGCATTCACCTATCCACGTGCGCAAACTCCGTCGCACTACATCACGATGGGAATGGACCCCGATCTTGATCGCTGCGTCGAAATCGCGCTCCGCGACATGATCGTGCTGATCGGCGAGGTGGCGGGGTTGTCGAGGGAAGACGCCTATACGCTGTGTTCCCTCGCTGCCGATTTGCGCGTGACCCAGACCGTGAACGGATCGAAGGGCATTCACTGCATGCTGGCTAAGTCGCTGTTGATGAAACACGTCGCTTGATGACACGGGACCCGGATTGTCAGATAGCGTTGCGTCGTTTGCACAACGCTGCGTAAGCCCACAGGGCGCCACGCAAATATTGGCTGAGATGCCGATATTTCGCCAGTCTCCCGTCGTTGGTCAGAGCTTGCGCCCAACAAATCCGATGAGCGCCGACCGTCCCGAATGATGCGCACCTTCGTTTAACTCGGCCTCATATTCGACAAGCTCGATGGTTTGCAGCGAAGCAAACGCCTCACGCAGTAGCTCGGCGGTGTAGAGATGTGACAGTACCCCCGGGCCTCCGGTCTTGTAGTCGAGCTGCTTCGGGGTGTAGCCCTGCAGGATCAACACGCCGCCCGGCTTCAAAGCATGGACCATATGGGTGAACAACCCAGAGCGCATCGCGGGGTCGGCAAATTGGACAAACACCGCGACAACGGCGTCGTAGGTATTTGCGGCCCACTGCCAGTCGTCGCAGCCAGCGACGTGGTAAGCCACTGAAACGTCGGCATCGGCTGCCAGCTTCCGAGCCTTGGCGACACCCACCTCGGCGATGTCGAAGGCCTCGACATGCATGCCTTGCTGTGCCAGCCAGACGCTATTGCGCCCCTCGCCATCGGCCACGCAAAGCGCTCGGCCCCCGGCGGCCAGCAGTGGCGTGTTAGCGCGCAGGTACTCATTGGGCTCGCGACCGAAGATGTACTCCTCGCCAGCGAATCGCTGGTTCCATCTGGCGGCACCGTCAGTGAATGAAGTTGTCATTGCATCCTGCACGAACTGAAGAATTGGGCATTCTGCATCCTTTCACTTCGCCCGACCCTATTTTGACTGGCCCGCTTCCATTGCAGACGACCGATGCGGTACGCCGCATTCAGCAACGGTCGGCGGAACCCCTTCGGGTGTCCGCCTCACATGACGATCTTTCCGGCGTATCCGGTCAGCTCAAGATATCCGCGTCCGATTAGAGTGCCTTCAACCTTCACCAGGCCTTCCCAGTAGGTGACCGGAGCAGGGCGGCGGGTGGACAGCTCCTGATCGTCAATCGTCGGTTGGGTGCGAATGATGTGCGGACCGAAACGCAGTTCAGTCT
>JBDSYI010000411.1:0-1631 GCA_039925745.1 Casimicrobium sp.
TCGGTTTCCTTTGGATCGAGGCCGTAACGTGCCGTTAGTGCTTCAGGATAACGCTCAAGCAACACCTCGCCGAGATAGTTCGCGACTTCTTCGTCGATATAAGCATTGACACCGACCAGATGACTCGCGGCGAGTAGCAAACCGTCGGTCTCTAGCGCAATTTTTGGCCACATCAAACCAGGCGTATCGTGCAGCCAGGTGCCGTCGGCTAACTCGTAGCGCTTGATGAGCTTGGTCACGGCAGGTTCGTCGCCCACACCCGCGATTCGACGATTCAAGAGCGCGTTGATGAGCGTCGATTTTCCGACGTTCGGGACGCCCATCATCATGACGCGAAAACGCGGGGTCAGCCCATCACTTTGCGGAACGCCACGGTGAGGTGCGAGCGCCTTGGCGGCGGGCAAAACCCTGCCTGATTCGCCCGCTTTCTTGCACGACAAACCAATGGCGGTGACGCCTTCCTGAGCGTTGAAATAATCGAGCCATTGCTGCGTGATCGCCGGGTCTGCGAGGTCGATTTTGTTGATGACCTTGAGTGCCGGGCGTTGTCGCGCGATGCGCATGGCGTCGATCACTGGGTTACAGGTCGCGGCCGGGCAGCGCGCGTCGAGCACTTCGATTACGACATCAACGCTTCCGAGCGCCTCTTCGGCCTTCCGCTGCGCGACCACCATGTGGCCGGGGTACCAGTTAATTGCCATTGTTTTCAGCTTTCAGTGGCGCGCATTTCGGACTGAATATCAACCCGCAACGCCGCGTGTTTGGTCGTTCTTGCGGCCATTCGCTTGCGCCACATTTTGAACGAGCTACGTTTCATTTCGCGGCGCATCAGCGCAATGACGGCAGATTCGTTCAGGTTGAATTGGATTTCGATGGCTTCGAACGGCGTACGATCCTCCCACGCCATTTCTATGATGCGGGAAATATCAGCGGGAACCATGTCCGCGCCTGGGGCTGCGTACGTTTTCTCGGGCATAGAAACGCTCCAGCAATAAATCAATTGAAGCAGCTTTTGTCGATAAGAGCTGATCTATAGGGGCTAGAAGCAGTATTTAGACCTTATCGATAATTAGCTATTATTCGATCCAGCCCCAGTGCAGTGGGCATTTCAGCCAAAAGCTGATAACCCACTTTGCTGACGACCTAAATCAATTCGGTTTGATCGCCAGGACCTTCCGGCAAATCCGGCTCATCGATCCGCTCGATGCCAGAGAGCTTCTCGCCGTCGCCCAGATTGATCAATGTCACGCCCTGCGTCGAGCGACCCGATTCGCGGATCGATTTGACCGTTGTGCGAATCAACACGCCGCCGGTGGTGATCAGCATGATCTCGTCATCCTTGCGCACCAGTGTCGCGGCGACCACTTTACCGTTTCGCGCGCTTTGCTGGATGGCGATCATGCCTTTGGTGCCACGACCGTGACGCGTGTATTCGATGATTGGCGTGCGTTTGCCGAAGCCGTTTTCCGTTGCGCAGAGCACCTGCTGCTCTTCGTTCTCCGCGACCAGCATCGCGATGATGCGCTGGGTTTTGTCCAGCATCATGCCGCGAACGCCACGCGCTGCGCGGCCCATGCTGCGCACGTCGTTCTCGTCGAAGCGCACCGCCTTGCCGCTGTCGGCGAACAACA
>JBDSYI010000412.1:0-2331 GCA_039925745.1 Casimicrobium sp.
CGAAGTTACGCACTGCGGTTTCAACCAGCACGGCAAGGTTTCGGCCTGCGGCAACCGGGATGATCATTTTGCGAATTTTTACGCCGAGGATTTCCTGATAGGTCGCGTTCACGCTCATGCGATCCAGCCGCTTGAACTGTTCATCGGTGTGATCTTCGAGATGCACAATCAAATTGAGCGATTTTCGCGGCCGAACTGCCGTTTCGCCAAATGTCGTGCGCACGTTCAAAATGCCAATACCGCGCACTTCGAGAAAATCCTTGAGCACTTCCGGGCAGCGGCCTTCGATGAGATCAGGCGCGACTTTGTAGACTTCAACGATGTCATCGGCGATTAAGCCGTGACCGCGACTAATAAGCTCTAGTGCGAGTTCGCTCTTGCCAATCGCCGAGGCTCCGGTGATCAAAACCCCCATCTCCAGCACATCAAGAAACACTCCATGCAGCGTGGCGTTGGCAGCCAGCATGCGCGCAAGATACTGTCGCATTACATCAACAACTTGCGGGCTGGGCAGCGGACTCTGCATCAGCGGCACGTGTGCCTTGTCGCATTGCTCCAACATGTAGTCGGGTGGCGCCCCGACACCACAGACCAAAATAGCACCGAGTTCATCGACCAGCAGACGCGCGAAAATGCCCGCCTGTTCAGCCAGCGGTAGCGTGACAAGGTAGGCGATCTCTGCGGGGCCGATTAACTGCAATCGAAACGGGTGAATGAAATTCATGTGGCCCACGAGACCCACGTCAGCCTGTGCGTTGGTGTCACGCGAGAGCGTACGATCGCCACCGTCGCGTCCGGCAACCCATTGAAGTTCCAGCCGCTCCTGATTTTCGGTAAACAGGCGGGAGATTTCGACTGTACGCATGTTTGTGGACTACAGGTGCGGCGCGCTAAACAGTGCGTGAATCACCGCGGGATCCGTTGCCGCAGCCAACTCATCGCGGAATGCACGATTTGAAAATCGTTGCGCTAGCTCTGAAAGAATTTGTAGATGCTCGTCGGTGGCCGCTTCGGGACCCAGCAAGACAAAAATATCGCGGACCGGTTGTCCATCAGGCGCTTCAAAAACAATCGGTGTTTTCGGGCGCGCAAAATAGCCGATCGAGCGATCCAAACCACGAATACGACCATGTGGGATGGCAATACCCTGGCCCAGGCCGGTTGACCCCAAACGCTCGCGCGCCATCAGGCTGTCGACGGTCGTGGTGGGGCTTAAGTCGTAGCGCAACTCGGATTCGAGCGCGATCAATTCGAACAAACGCCGCTTGTTGTTGACATCGAGGTCAAGCAGCACATTGTCAGCGGGTAGAAGATTGGCGAGGCGGCTCACAGGTGGCGAGAATCCGGTAGCGTTAGATTTTGTGCGAATCCGGCCTGCGCATAGCGCAGGCATAACCGCCAATTCTAGTGCAGTGCGTCAAAGCTCAAAAAGGTCTTGACGCACCGCGTGCCGCACTACGCTGAAGGTGCCTCCAGCTCGCTCAGATCGGCGCGTTTGCGCTCGAAACCCGCATCGCGGTGAACCTGCAGTTTTTCTTTGTGGCGAACGATTTGTCGATCGAGACGATCTGCCAGTTCATCAATGGCGGCGTAGAGGTTATCGCCCTCACACGCGGCATGAATTTCTTTGCCGCTGACATGCACATTCGCTTCCACTTTTTGCCTGAGCTTTTCCACTGACATCACGACGTTAACGTCGATCACATGGTCAAAGTGACGCTTGATACGATCAATTTTGGATGTGACGTAAGCGCGCAGTGCTTCGGTGACAGCTACATGATGGCCAGTGATTTGCAAATTCATGAATGTACCTCTCGTAAAAAACAGATCGAACGAATAATGACAACCGACGCCGCACCGTTGCTGAGTTTCAGCACATTAGCTGCGCCGTCTTAAATTGACCGGGGCTATGTTCTGCAGTTCCCGGTATTTCGCCACGGTCCTTCGTGCAACGATGATGCCCTGGTCGCCCAGAATCTCCGCGATGCGACTATCGGTCAGCGGCTCGTTTGCGTCCTCCTCGGAAATTAAGGTTTTGATCATGGCGCGAATTGCCGTCGAAGACGCAGCGCCGCCCGCATCGGTCGCCACGTGGCTACCGAAGAAGTATTTGAGTTCGAATGAGCCGCGCATGCAGCTCAGGTATTTTTGTGTGGTGACGCGGGACACGGTTGATTCGTGCAGTCCCAACGCGTCGGCGACTTCACGAAGCACGAGCGGCCGCATTGCGACTTCACCGTGATCAAAAAAGGCTTGCTGTCTTTCCACTATCTCAGAGGATACCCGAAGAATCGTATCGAAGCGTTGAGCCACATTCTTAACCAACCAGCG
>JBDSYI010000413.1:0-3137 GCA_039925745.1 Casimicrobium sp.
GTGCGTCGCCGCGCGGCTGATCCCGTGCGTTTTCCTGATCTTTCACTCACCATCGTCAAGCTCATGGGCGCCGGCGAATACGTCATCGACAAGCCGGGCAGCCAAAGTATCGGGCACTTTGGGCTTGCGGTGCGTGACTACGCGCACTCGACAGCACCCAATCGCCGCTTTCCTGATCTCATCACGCAACGTCTGGTGAAAGCCGCATTCGTTGGCGCGCCCTCGCCGTATTCCGACGTTGAACTGTTCGCGCTGGCCAAACATTGCAGCGAGCAAGAGGACGACGCCAACCGGGTCGAGCGGCAGGTACGCAAGTCCGCCGCAGCATTGCTGCTCGCCAACAAAATCGGGCAGCGATTTGATGCCATCGTCACCGGCGCGTCCGACAAAGGCACGTGGGTACGCGTGTTTTCGCCGCCCGTTGAGGGCCGATTGGTGAAGGGTTTCGACGGCTACAGAGTAGGCGGCAGACTCCACGTGGAACTGGTCGGAGTGAATGTCGAGAAAGGCTTTATAGATTTTGTGCGGCGAGATTAGCCGCGCTTGAATGTGTGTCATTGGATGCGAGACCGTACGCGGTCGCGTCCGCGATCGCTGACCGATTCAGCTTTTCACTGTAACCCCCGTACAACGCGGGCTAAGCCCGATACATTGCGTTTCGCTTGTCTCACAAAGCCAAACGCCGCATCGAGGAATATTGACTAAGTCAGTGGGCTAGTCATAACCTATCCATCCCAATCGCGCACAAAAATCAGCGCCGGAATTTTTGAAGCCGAACATCACGATCGATTCGACCGCATACTCGCCGCCCAAACCATCATCGAAGACGCAACGCTCGTGACCGATGACGCTGCGATTAAACAATTTCGCGCGAAGACGATTTGGTAAGGATTAAGGCATCAGGATGAACGAACGTGTCCATCGAAACATTCTGCACAGGCAAGTATTTTGGTCTTTCCAAACACTCGTGTCTGACGCCATTTACTCCTGCTGAGTTTGTTCCCCGGCGGACTGCTGCAAGTTTGGGACGTGTTGGAGCACGGCTACTGGCATGAGCGTAGTTCGGCAGATGAACTGATGCAGGTTGATTCTTCACGTTGACGCTCCACATTAAACACTGATAGGAACTCTCAAGGAGCCAGTCATGAAGTTCACCATTCCGCCCTCGTTTAATCAGCCGCGCAAAGGCATCGTCGCAGCGTTGCTACGTTTGCTAAAGACCGACGAGCGCGTTGGGCGCAGCAGCATCGTCACCTTCGTGCGTCAAGGCGTTATAAACGCCCACCCTCAAGCGCCCGCGATGTATCCCATTGCCAAATTGTTCGGGCAGCCTGTGCTATTGCGGCTAGCTCATCACACCGATCAAAGGGTGGCGACATGAATGCAACGTCCACACCAATAAAGATGCAGGTGCCAGCATTCTTCGACCTGGCTCCCACCATCGTCATGCAAGACGCGCTGGCGGAAACCTTGGGTGCCACCAAATCGGGCCTCATCGAATATCGCTACCTCGACGCCGTCAAGCTGGCCGGGCACTCGTGCCCCACCGTGGCCGGTGCCTGGTTGATGACGCGCGCGGCGCTGGCTCGACTCTACCCTGGACAGACGCCGCAGCGCGGCGAAGTGCGCGTAGCGATGCGTGAGCCTCAGGATGCAGGCGTCGTCGGCGTGATCGCCAGCGTGGCCGGACTGGTCACAGGCGCGGCCGGCGGCGGAGGATTCCAGGGCTTGGCGGGTCGTTACGCGAGGCGCGACCTGCTGACCTATGGCATAGCGATGCGCGGCGAGATGCGTTTCACGCGCGTGGACAACGGCCAAAGCGTCGAGGTGTCGCACCACCCCGAAGCGGTAACGCGTCCGGCGGAGTTGAGGGCGCAAATGCAAGCCGCGCTTTCGCCTGAGGCAAGCAGCGACCAGCGCGACGTGTTCGCAAAAAGCTGGCAGGGTTGGGTGGGCGCGATGCTGGTCCATCATGCGGACGACCCAGCGCTGATTACCGTAGACGGCTGAGCGCGCGCTTCCCGCCGCATGGCGATGAACCTAGCAAATATAGTTGGAGCCATTTTATGTCGCACATTTGCGGCGTAAATCGTCTGCTAATTGAATGTGTCTCGTTAAAAATCTCGAGAACTCAAGTCAATCCCATGAAAGGTGCGTGAAGATGGTTCGTTCTGCCTGCAATCTGTTTCGTGTTGCTATCGCGTGCGCCGCCGCTGCGGTCGCGTTCAACGTGTCTGCGCAAACACCGGGCTCGCTGGATACCAGCTTCGGCGGAACTGGCAGCGTTGTGACCCCCGTTAGCCCCAGCACCGGCGATGATCGCGCGAGTTCGATGGTGGTTCAGCCGGACGGCAAGATCGTGGTCGGGGGCGGATGCGAGAACGATTTTTGTATGGTGCGTTATCTGCCGAACGGTTCGCTGGACAGCACGTTTGGCAGCGGCGGAAAGGTCACACAAAGCCTTCTAGGCAATGACTCAGCGAACGCGATGGCGTTGCAGCCTGATGACAAACTCGTCCTGGTCGGAGCCTGTAGGTTGCCGAACAGTACGGACGGACGGATGTGTGCCGCCCGATTCACCGCAACGGGAGCACTCGACACAACGTTTGGCGCAGGCGTTGGCTGGGTTACGGTGAACGTGACCGGAGGCGGCGATTCAGCCAGAGCGGTGGCGCTGCAAAGCGACGGACGCATTGTGATGGCCGGTGCTTGCGCTGAACTATTTGGCGGCACGGGATCGGACTTTTGTTTGGCGCGGCTGAACGCGTCTGGCTTGATCGACACGACTTTTGGCACCGCTGGAATAATAGTCAACACATTCGGAGGCGGAAACGTGGCGCAAGGCGCATTCGCGGTCGTTGTTGAGGCGAACCGTTTTATCGTGGTCGCAGGTTATTGCCAGGTGGGTAGCTATGACTCGTTTTGTGTTGCGCGTTATGTGGCTAATGGCTCCATGCTCGACAACACTTTTGGCGGAGGCACAGGCGTCGTCACCACACAGGTCGCGGCTAGTGTCAACACTCGCGCTTACGGCCTCGCGTACCAGCCCGACGGCAAAATCCTCGTGTCGGGCGAATGCGGAAGCGTGCCCTGCGCGGTGCGATACCTGAGCACGGGCGTGTTGGACGCCTCGTTTG
>JBDSYI010000414.1:0-2320 GCA_039925745.1 Casimicrobium sp.
CCGTTTGGCAAAACGCTGAGCGCATCCTGTTGTCATCGGAGCCGTATTCGTTTGGCGATGAGCACATCGAAGAATTGCGCAGCACGATGCAATTGACGCAGCCGATCGAACTCATCGACGGCGAATATGTGAGTTGGTACGGCGTGCGAGCGATTGCGGGGCTGAATTATCTGGCTGACTTACGGCGTGCGAGGCTTCAGCTGTCAGCGGAATCGAAGCAAAGCGCCACGGCTTTGTTGCGCTAAGGCGGCTTGCAAGGCCCGATTTGCGTCAATTTTCCGGGCACGTTGCACCATTGCAGCCTACAGCTTCTGCGTGAGACCACCGTTATACTGGGGCTAAAGCGCCAATATCGTGATAATCGACTTTTTGTATTTTGCGACCATAGCCCCCATGTAATCGTCGATTCACGATAAAGCTATAGCTAAAAAATCGACCGTTTTGTCAGCGTAGTAAACATCTCCAGCGCGATCGATCCAGCATGACTGTTGCCGCTTGCTTCTAACGCCGGCGACCACACACAAATCCCGCATTCACCCGGCAGAATGGCCACAATCCCGCCGCCGACGCCGCTCTTGGCAGGCAGTCCCACGCGAAATGCAAAATCGCCCGCCGCGTCGTAGGTGCCGCAGGTCAACATCAGCGCCGACAATCGTTTCGCAGAGCTTGGGTCAACCACCGCTTCGCCGTTCCACGGATTGACGCCCTTGTTGGCGATGAAGCACGCGGCGCGGGCAAGCTCAATGCAGTTCATTTCAATGGCGCAGTGATGGCAATACGCGTTGAGCACCTCGCCCACTTTGCCATTCAAATTGCCAAAGCTTTTCATGAAATGCGCCATCGCAGCGTTGCGCGATGAGGTACGAATTTCGGATTCGCCAACGCGCCCGTTGATCTGAATCGCTGTGCCGCCCATGCCCGCAAGCTCGCGAATAAATGTGAGCAGTGCGTCCTGCGCGCCTTCACAGCCGCCATGATGCGCAACGAGCATGTCAGTTACGACGAGCGCGCCGGCGTTGATGAACGGGTTACGCGGAATGCCCTGCTCACGCTCCAGCTGCACCAGCGAGTTAAACGGATTACCCGAAGGCTCGCGCCCCACGCGCGTCCACAGCGAATCGCCCTCGCGCTGGAAGGCGAGCGTCAGGGCAAACAGTTTAGAGATGGATTGAATCGAGAAGCGCTTGGTCGCATCGCCCACGCTTGCCACTGTGCCGTCAATGTTCACCACTGCCATGCCAAACTGATCCGGCGCAACGTTCGCCAGTTCGGGGATGTAGGAGGCGACTTTGCCTTCACCGATGATCGGTTTCAGGGCGGTGTGGATGCGGTTGAGGGTGTCTTGGTAGTCCATGCGGAATTATGCGCGGTCGCTAACCCGCCCGTTAGTGGCAAGTTGGTCGAACCATGAACGCCGTCATCCTCGGCGAAGCCGGGGATCCAGCTTCTAATCTACGCGAAGCGCAAATCAGGCTCGGGAGGTAAGTGATACCGGACTCGTTTGCCACCAGCGCGCTCTGTCGCCGCGCGAGGCGACCTACTTTCTGGCATTGCCCAGAAAGTAGGCAAAGAGGCTAGCCCCTGCACCCCGCTTCATCCTGCGGTGCTCGCAACGGGCGGGATGCGTCAACGGCACACGAATGCTTCGCTGTCGCTACGCACAGTGTGTGCCGACGACGCATCTACGACCGCCCGTTACTCCGCTCCTCGGCGCGGGCTGAAGGGGCAGTAAATGGGGCGGCCAAAACTATTGCTGTAGAACGATGCCCTCTGCCACGGTCTTACCTTCCCACACAGTGAAGCGTGTATCGGCGGGCAACTTTGGAAGAGCGAGGTCAGGGTAGAGAAACATCAGTTCGACCTCCACCCATTTCCCCAGCAAAACACGTGCGTCGGGTAAGTTAAAGCGAAAGTCAAAACCTTCTCCTCCTACGAACAACGGAGCGCCGTATCTTGCACCCTCTAAATCCGTAGTACGGCCTCCCTCCGCTGCCGTAAAAAAACGGATGCGCGCTGGAAGTTTGTTGACCGATTTATCCAGCATTGGACTAGAAAACTAACTCGCAGCTCTACTTCACACAATCCACAAAATACCGCTGTTCCCCCTTGTGGTGCTCCATCACGAGTCCATGCACATCGGTATCAAATCCCGGCAACAACGTATTGAACTCACGCGCAAATTTCAGATACTGCACGATGGTTTTGTTGAAACGTTCGCCGGGAATTAACAACGGGATGCCCGGCGGATACGGCGTCACCAGCATCGCGGTGATGCGGCCTTCTAGCTCATCAATCGGCACGCGGTCCACTTTGCGGTGCG
>JBDSYI010000415.1:0-1573 GCA_039925745.1 Casimicrobium sp.
GACACGCCGAAGTTCGTCTCGCCTCAGGCGAGCAAATGCGCGCCGATTGCGTGGCGCTCGCCGATGGTGCGGGTTCGGATCTGGTCGCAGAATTCAAACGCATTGAGCGGGATTCGGGCCAGATTGCGGTCATCACGCGCGTGTCGGCCAGCAAACCACGGCCGGGCGTTGCCTTCGAGCGCTTTACCGACGGCGGTGCGTTGGCGTTAATCCCTCGCGCCGACATGGATTGGACCGTCGTCTGGGCACGCCCGCGCGCTGAGGCCGAGCGCATGCTGCAATTGGATGAAACCTCGCTCAGCGACGAAATCAACGCGGCCTTCGGCAATACGATGGGCGAGCTCAAGCTGACCGCCAGGCTCACGAGTTATCCGCTCGTCTGGCGATTCGTCGAACCGCGCGTGAGTGGTGCCATCGCAGCGCTCGGCAATGCCGCACAGGGCCTACACCCAGTCGCCGCGCAAGGGCTCAATCTGGGACTGGCCGATGCGCAACAGTTCGCCGACGCGATGGCGAAAAGATCAAACAGCATTGCCGAAACGCTCGCCTCGTTTGCGCGGCAACGCGGCATAGATCGGCTCAGTCGAATCGGATTCACCGGCCTGCTTGCCTACGGCTTTGATCGCGGCGGCTGGCTGTTTGATGTGCCTCGCGGGTTGGGCCTGACTACGCTGCAGATGCTGCCGCCGCTGCGACGTGAGCTGACGCGACGATTGGCGCTGTAGGGGCGGCACCCGCCGCGAACGGTGGCACTGCGAAGCAGCGGTAGATCACACCACACATGACACAAAAAATGTGAATGAGTCACAAGTCCTACCTGCGCACGTAGGAAAGTGTTGCAATCAGATTTGTCAACCCGTTTTTGTGAAATATAGTGCCTAAATTTCAGGCAATTCTGCCGCTATAATCTGGGCTCTTCCCCGATTTCCCTCCCCCAAGATTTTCTGCACACACATGTTGCGCATCGGCCCTTATTCCCTCAAAAATCGGCTCGTGATCGCGCCGATGGCTGGGGTGACGGATCGTCCGTTCCGCAAATTGTGCCGCCAATTGGGCGCGGGCTACGCGGTAAGCGAGATGGTGGCGTCAAAGGCCGAGTTTTGGCAAACGCCGAAATCCATGCATCGCATGAATCACGACGGCGAGGACGCTCCGATTGCTGTGCAGATTGCGGGTAACGATCCAGAAGTCATGGCCGAGGCAGCGCGCTTCAACGTGTCTCGCGGCGCGCAGATCATCGACATCAACATGGGTTGCCCGAAGAAAAAAGTGTGTAAGGCGGATGCGGGCTCTGCGCTATTGCGCGACGAGGCTTTAGTGGCTCGCATCCTCGAAGCGGTTGTGTCTGCGGTGGATGTGCCGGTAACACTCAAAACGCGCACCGGATGGAGCCCCGATAGCCGAAACGCCATTCGCATCGCGCAGATCGCGCAGCACGCAGGCATTCAAGCGCTTACGCTGCACGGGCGTACGCGTGCTTGTGGTTTCGACGACGGCACGGTGGAATACGACAGCATCAGGGCGGTGAAGGCATCGGTCACGATTCCTGTCATCGCAAACGGCGACGTCGATT
>JBDSYI010000416.1:0-9548 GCA_039925745.1 Casimicrobium sp.
AACCGCCCCCACAGCGACTGACAGCTCACTATGAATTTGAAAAAACTAGTCATCGCCACCGGCAACCTGAAAAAGCTCAAAGAGTTCGAGCGTCTGCTATCGCCGCTGGGCATTGAGGTCATCGCGCAAAGCGCTTTCAACGTGCCCGAAGCACCGGAGCCACATTGCACTTTTCTCGAAAACGCTTTGGCTAAAGCAAGAAACGCTGCCCGTCACACGGGGCTGCCCTCGCTCGCTGACGACTCCGGTATTTGTGTTCACGCGCTCGGTGGCAATCCCGGCGTTAACTCGGCGTATTACGCCGGGCAACACAAAAGCGACGCTGACAACAACGCAAAACTAATCGCGAATTTGCGGGGCATCACTGATCGCCGTGCGCATTACACCGCGCTGCTTGCGCTCGTGATGAGTGAGAATGACCCCGAGCCCATCATCGCCGAAGGTCGTTGGGACGGCGAGATCATCGACGCGCCGCTCGGCGACGGTGGCTTTGGCTACGACCCGTACTTTCTTGATCCGCAACTGGGCTTGACGGGCGCTGAAATGCCGATCGATGAAAAGGGCGTGCGCTCGCATCGCGGCAAAGCACTGGCGAAACTGATCGCTGAATTGCAAGAAAGACTGGGTTAAAAAATGCAGGCAGTCCTAGACGCCATCGAAGCTCGTGTCATCGGCACCATGATCGAAAAACGCATCACGGTGCCCGACTCATATCCGCTCACGATTAACTCAATCGTCAACGGCTGCAATCAGATGAATAATCGCGCACCGGTGACTTCATTAACCGAGGCGGAAGTGACCAGCGCCGTGGAGCGTTTGCGGGAGCGTGGTTTCGCCGGACTCTATACCGGTGCCGCCACGCGAGTGCCGAAATATGCTGAGCGCTTCGCCGAACGGCTTGGCATTGCGGCGGCCGAGACAGCGCTGTTGTGCGAGCTGATGTTGCGCGGCTCGCAGATGCCCGGCGAATTGCGCTCGCGCGCTGAGCGGATGCATGGGTTTGCCGATCTGGCGGAGCTGGAATCTACCTTGCAGGCGATGAGCGAGTTAACACCGCCGCTGGTCGTGCAACTGCCGCGTGAATTCGGTGCGCGGGCGGCAAAGTGGCAACATATGTTGTTCGGTGGTGAGCTGCCGGCTACCGATGCCGTCGCGCTGCCGCCGTCGAAAATGGATCGTGAAGCGGCGTTGTCGGAGCGCGTTTCAGCGCTTGAAACCAAGGTTTCAGAGTTGGAAGACGCACTGACTGCGCTTCGGATGCAGCTCGGCGCATAGCTCCCCGTAATACTCTGTAGCTCCTTTCGGGGCGCCCAAGAAGTTGAATTTATTCTTCCATGTCATCTCATTCTCAAGACCCCCAGCACACCGCTCGCAAACCCATCACGCTGCATCGGCTGCGTGAGCTGTATTCGTCGGGCGAGAAGCTCACCATGCTCACCTGCTACGACGCTACATTTGCGCGTGTGCTTGATGATGCTGGCGTGGAGATGCTGCTGGTGGGCGATTCCCTTGGCATGGTGTTGCAAGGGAAACCGAGCACGGTGCCGGTGACGCTCGACGAGATGTCGTATCACATTCGCTCGGTGGCGGCCGGCAACAAGACGGCTTGGATCATTGGCGATATGCCGTTTGCGAGTTATCAGCAATCACCGTCGCAGGCAATGCAATCCGCAGCCGCGCTCATGCAGGCGGGTGCGCAGATGGTCAAGCTTGAAGGCGGTGGCTGGACCGCGGAGACCGTGCATTTTCTGACCCAGCGCGGGGTGCCTGTGTGTGGCCATTTGGGGTTGACGCCGCAATCGGTGCATGCGTTGGGTGGCTACCGAATTCAGGGTAAGACGGATGAAGCGGCCAATGTGCTGCGGCAACACGCGAAAGAGCTCTCGGACGCAGGCGCGGCGATGATCGTATTCGAACTCATTCCGTCGGTGCTCGCCGCAGAAATCACTCGTCTGTTACCGATTCCGACCATCGGCATCGGTGCCGGTGTGGATTGCTCTGGACAGGTGCTGGTCCTGCACGACATGCTCGGAATCACGCGTGGCAGATTGCCCCGCTTTGTGAAAAATTTTATGCAGGGCTACGCGAGCATTGATGAGGGAGTTGCGGCTTATGTGGTTGAGGTGAAGTCTGAGCAGTTTCCCGACAATTCTGTTCACGGATATTGATTGATCAGAGAATGTTGGGCCCGCATTTCACCGTCCTGCCGCCCCTCTCGCTCTACATCCACATTCCGTGGTGCATTCGCAAATGTCCGTACTGCGATTTCAATTCGCATGAACAAAGTGGCGGGCTCCCCGAGCAGGATTACATCAACGCGTTGATGAGCGATCTTGAGGTGCAGCTACCTGAATTCTGGGGCCGCACAATTCACACCGTGTTCATTGGCGGTGGCACGCCGAGTTTGTTTTCCGCGCAGGCTATTTCCGACATCCTCGCTGGCGTAAGAGCACGTACACGACTGTCGCCACAAGCCGAGATCACGCTAGAAGCGAATCCCGGTACCTTCGAGATGCAGAAATTTGCCGAGTTCAAAGCAGTCGGTATTACGCGGCTCTCGATCGGCATTCAGAGTTTCAACGATGCGCATTTGTTGGCGCTCGGACGCGTCCATGACAGCGCGGAAGCGAAGCGCGCGGTGGAGATTGGCCTTGCGACGGTCGGCAATGTGAACCTTGATCTGATGTACGCATTGCCCGCTTCCAGAACTGGGGGCGCAGCACAATCAATGGCCGAATGCGAGCGCGATGTCCGCGAAGCGCTGGCCTTTCAGACGCCGCATTTATCCTGCTATCAGCTGACACTAGAACCCAACACCGTGTTCGCCAAAAAGCCGCCGCCCTTACCCGATCATGACGAAGCCGCCGACATGCAAATACGTGTCGAGGAACTGCTGGCTGCGGCGGGCTACGAGCATTATGAGACGTCCGCTTACGCAAAAAATGGCATGCGTTGTCAGCACAATTTGAACTACTGGGGATTTGGCGATTACGTGGCGATTGGCGCGGGCGCTCACGGCAAGTTATCGATGCCTGGCAGTCCGACGGAGGGCGCAAAAATTGTCCGCACCGAACGCGTGAAACAACCGCGCGAGTACATGCAAAAAGCGTTGTCAGTCGATCCGACAAGTTGTGTGTTCGAGCGCCGCGAAGTGAAGCGCGACGAGATCGGTTTCGAGTTTATGCTGAATGCGCTGCGCCTGAACGACGGCTTTCCGGTGGCGTGGTTTGCCGAACGCACGGGATATCCGATTTCGCTAGTCAGCCGTGCGTTAGACGTTTCTGAGCGCGAGGAACTGCTCACGAGAACGCACGAGTTCATCCGCCCAACCGAGCGCGGTCAGCACTTTTTGAATCGGATGTTGACGCATTTTTTGAAGTGACCACCTGTTGTGCAGGTGCGCCTGTTTTCAGTCGCTCTGTGCTGATGAAAAAGGGCGGCTGGTATAGGCAATGACGCACTACCGCTAACTTGCCGCGTGCAATCGCTGCGAACCATTTGAGCTTGAGCTTTACTTTTTTGGCGGCAGTGGATTGTTTTGACCGTGACCGCGCCGCCGCACAAGAGTAGATTAGCGCCTGACGCATACGAAACAACTGGCACACGGGGGACACATGGGAAGCAGATTCGGCTCAGTTGGCTCAGCTTCACCTTCACCTTATTTCCTCACACACGGAGCTCAACCTATGTTTCAGACTATGACCTCTCAAAGCATGAACTACGTCATCCGCACGCTTGCTGCCCTCCTTCTGCTGTCCGGCCTCAGCACCTCGGCACACGCGCAAAAAGTGACGCCCGGCACGGTTGATGTCGTCCCGTTGGTGGCAGCGGCAAACACCGCGCGACGAATCAGCATAGCTGGCATGTGGCCAAATAGCTGCCCCCCGGGCGGGGCGACTGTCGTGTCTGAGACGACCACCTCGCCGCGCACGTTGCTGATTCGGCTCGACGAAGTGCTCACCCTGATTGCCTGCGCGCAGGTGCTGACACCGTTTAGCGTTGGGCTTGATTACACCCCCACCACGCCGGGAGTGCTCCACATTAGCGTTTTGCAGGCCAGCGGACTTATGGCCACATCCGGGATGCTCGGGGTGACCGACGGTAGTAGCGCGAACGCCAATCTTTCAGGCACCTGGTTCGATGCACCCAGTGTTGGCTCCCTTTTCATGATCACGCACAGCGTGTTGCAACCCGACACAATGGTCGGATCATGGAATCTGTTTGCTCGCGATGGCCAGCCACGATGGTACTTTTTCCACAGCAGCCGTCGCACCAAAGTGCCGTACGTCTACGAGGCTCAAACCTACGAGTACCAGTCGGCCCCCAATCCCGACTGCCCGATCTCCGCGTGCCCAGTGCCGGGATTTACCGGTAAGCAGATAGGAATTCTGCGGGTAACGGCACTCACCAGCCGCGAACTCATCGTTGAACATTGGTTAAAAGGTTTTCCATCGGACGTTTTGGTGCAACGCAGCGCGATGATGCGGGTTGATTTGTAGTGTTTTGAACAATATGCGGTCAGCAGCTTTTCTATGAATGTCATATTAATCGCGGGTTGGATACGAATTTTTGCAAAAGTCGATTTATCACGAAATGCCCCATTGGCCCCTATGAAATAAGGATTACATATAAAAGCTATTGAACGATGATGTCTGTCCTATTCATCTGCGTGTCACCACGTTGCACCGCAACATTTGCACGTTTCACTGATTCGGGGCAGATATACTGCCTTGCATGAATATTGCAGTAGACCCTGTCGCCATTTTGCGACGTGCGCTTTCGGTGCTTACCACCGAAGCGGCGGCCATTTCGGCGGTGGGATCGCGATTGAACGATGCAGCGGGTCAACCGATGGTCGACGCTGTGCAAATCGTTCTTGCGGCGCCGGGGCGCGTTGTCGTTACTGGTATCGGTAAATCGGGGCATGTGGGCCGCAAGCTCGCAGCGACGCTCGCTTCTACGGGCACCCCAGCCTTCTTCGTGCACCCCGCCGAGGCGAGCCACGGCGACATGGGCATGATCGCGGCGGACGACGTGGTGATTGCGCTGTCGAATTCCGGCGAGGTCGCCGAAATCAACGCGCTCCTGAACCCCATCAAACGCGTCGGCGCGAAGATCATCGCGATCACCGGCAACGAACAATCCACGCTCGCTACCGAGGCCGACGTGACGCTCAACGCGGGCGTTGCCGAAGAAGCCTGCCCGCTCGGGCTTGCGCCCACGGCGAGTACGGCTGCGGCGATGGCGTTGGGCGATGCGCTCGCGATGGCACTACTTGAGGCGCGCGGCTTCACCGCGGAGGATTTCGCGCGCTCACATCCGGGCGGCTCGCTCGGGCGACGCCTGCTCACGCATGTCAGAGATGTGATGCGCACCGGCGAGTCGATCCCTACCGTTCCATTTGACGCAACGCTCAGCCAGGCCCTGTTCGAGATCACTGGCAAGGGCATGGGCATGACCGCCGTACTCAACGCCGACGGGACGTTGGCGGGCATGTTCACGGACGGCGATTTGCGTCGCTGCTTACCCAAAGTGAGTGATTTCAACGTGGCGAAGGTCGCAGATTTCATGACTGGCAACCCAATCACGATCAACCCAGACGAGCTCGCGGTAGCGGCCGTCGGCCTGCTGGAATCAAAGCGCAAAACACAGCTTCTGGTCGTCAAAGCGGGGCAGCTTGTTGGCGCGCTCCACATGCACGACCTGCTGCGCGCGAAGGTGGTTTGAGCATGGCAAAACCTGCGCGCCAACTGACAGTCGCTGATCGAATGCTCGCCGTGCGCGCGCTCGTGTGCGATGTCGATGGCGTGCTGACCGATGGCAAATTAAATTACCTTGGCAGCGAAGAATTCAAATCATTCTCGGTGCTCGACGGTTTCGGCATCACACTTGCTAAACAGGCGGGCTGGAAAGTTGCGTTTCTCACGGCCCGCGGCGGCGCAGCGGTTGAGCGCCGGGCGACCGAATTAGGGGTTGAACTGGTCAGTGGCGAGCGCAATAAAGGAGACGGATTCAGCAAAATCTGCGCTGGCTGGGATCTGCCTGTGTCGCAGGTCGCCTACATCGGCGACGACTGGCTGGACTTGCCAGCGATGATGCAAGCCGGCCTCGCCGCGACGGTCCCGAATGCAGCGACGGCGGTCCGTCAACGGGCACACTGGCTCTCCACGCTTGAGGGCGGCAACGGTGCCGTGCGCGAACTGGTGGAAGCGATCTTGCGCATCCAGGGTCGACTTGATGAACTGCTGAAGCCTTATCTCGCGTTGCTGCCGGATTCACAGCAATGAGCACATTTACCTGGCGGCGACGGCAAGATCGTCTCGCGGCGCTGTTCCCGGTCATTGCCATTGCGCTGTTTGCGTTGCTCACGTTCTGGCTTGACGCGCGTGTATCTGAGAGCGCCCGCGCGCAGCAAAAATCTTCGCAACCTGCGCCGGACTGGTTTTTGCAAAACTTCAAGATTGAACGCACCGCGGCCGATGGTCGAGTTGAAAGCACGATGACCGGTGATCGCGCGACGCACTTCCCGCGCAACGAGACGACTGTCGTCGACCGGCCTCGCTTCGAAAGTCAGCCCGAGGGTAAGCCAAAGATGGATGTCGATGCAACACGCGCCATCCTTAAAACCGTCGACGAAAAAAGCGGCATTGACCAGGTCGATTTTTCCGGGAAAGTGGTGGCACGACAAGGCCCCACTCCAGGACGTGAAGCGGTGACTTACGAGAGTGACACGCTCACCGTATTTCCAAAAACGCAGCGTGCCCAAACGGACGCGGTGACCCGGACCATCAGCGGCGATCGCGTGATGACGACGCAGGGCCTGCGCGTTGATGGCGAGAAAAAGCAGGGCCAGACCACCCGTGGAATTGAGATTGAGCTGAGTCCAAAAGACGTAGGCGCAGTGACCCCGAGTAAGGAAAAACCATGAAACACAATATTCTTCTGGCATTGGCGGTGATCCCCGCGTTGTGTCTGATGCTTGCGCCGGACGCCGCCGCCGAAAAAGCGGATCGCAAAGAGAAAATCAAGATCAACGCTGTCGACGGAGACGCCGACGCGGGTAAAGGTTTTTACCGTCTCGAAAAATCTGTCGTCATTACACAGGGAACGTTGAAACTCACCGCTGATCGTGGCACCGCGCAGACCACACCGGACGACAACTACAACGCTGTTTTGACCGGCAAACCGGTGTGTTTTAGGCAGCGCACGGACAACGGTGATTGGGCGCAAGGCGTTTCCGATCGCGTCGATTACGACAGCGGCAAAGGCATCGTTGAGCTGTTCGGTAACGCCGTCTTGTTCATTGCCGAAGATCAGACGGTCGCCAACTACATCATCTACAACACGCAGACGAGCAAATACGAAGCGCGCGAATCAAAAGAGCGGAAAAGCGAAGGCAAGGGCGTGAGCTTCGTGCTGCAACCGCGCGAAAAGGACGAAACCGTGACTGATGCAAAACCAGCCGACGGTGCCGCCAAAGCCGCGCCGAATCCTGTCACCAAAAGAACCATCGTTAAATCTGCAACCCCACCCAAACGCAATGAGCCAGCTTTCAGCCGTTGCGCTTAAGAAGCGCTACAAGTCACGCACCGTCGTGCACGATGTGTCCCTGACCGTTGATAGCGGTCAGGTGGTGGGTTTGCTCGGGCCGAACGGCGCCGGCAAAACCACCTGTTTCTACATGATCGTTGGCCTGGTTGCCGCCGACGGTGGCGTGATCAAGCTCGACGACGCTGAGCTCACGCATCTGCCGATTCACGAGCGGGCGCGCAAGGGCCTGTCATATTTGCCGCAGGAAGCTTCGATTTTTCGCAAACTCACAGCGGGTGAAAACATCCGCGCGATTCTCGAGCTGCGCGAAAAAGACGAGAGCGTGATTGAGCATGAATTGCAAGCTTTGCTCGACGATCTAGCGATTGCGCATTTGCGCGATATGCCTTCTGTTGCGCTCTCCGGCGGCGAGCGGCGGCGACTGGAAATCGCGCGCGCATTAGCCTCGCGTCCGCGATTCATTTTGTTGGATGAACCGTTCGCGGGCGTCGATCCCATCGCGGTGATTGAGATTCAACGCATCGTGCGCTTTTTGCGTGAACGCGGCATCGGTGTTCTCATCACCGATCACAATGTTCGTGAAACGCTCGGCATTTGTGATCGCGCCTACATCATCAGCGAAGGACGCGTGTTGGCAGACGGACATCCGGAAGAGATCATTGGCAATGAGTCCGTTAGAAAAGTTTATTTGGGCGAACATTTCCGCTTGTAGATTGAGGTGAAAGCAGGTCTCCAACTCAAGCTCGCGCAGCACTTAACGCTGACGCCGCAACTGCAACAGTCGATCCGCTTATTGCAGCTGTCGACACTTG
The DNA here is from genome assembly GCA_039925745.1 of Casimicrobium sp. Taxonomy (GTDB): domain Bacteria; phylum Pseudomonadota; class Gammaproteobacteria; order Burkholderiales; family Casimicrobiaceae; genus Casimicrobium. Next base: position 8,364 of record JBDSYI010000416.1, read on the forward strand.
AATTGCAGCAGGAAATTGAGGTCGCGCTCGCCGAGAATCCGCTGCTGGAACTCGCGGAATCGGATGCGCCCGATGATCGCGGTGCGGACGATCCGATCGATGTGCCCGACACGGTAGACGTGTACGCGTCCGCGGTCGATCGAGAGGCGCTGCTTGACGGCAGTGATTCGATGGCTGCGTATTCACAGCCAGAGCAGTCGGACACGCGCGAGACAGGGCAAGAGTTCTCTTCGATGAACGGTGACGGCGGTCAAAGTGACAGCGCTGAGTTCACAACGAACGCATCGACTGAAGCCCCTACCGAAAGCGTCACAGGTGAATCCGATTTCGACGCTCCATCGCTTGATTTTGCGGAATGGGGTAGCGCTGGCGCAGGCAGTTTCGATGACGATGATGAGTCGTTCGAATCACAGCGCGCGAGCCCACCGAGCCTGCGCGAACATCTACGCTCGCAACTGGTGCTGGTTAAAGATTCAGCGGAAGTCTTGCAACTTGTACACGCACTCATCGACAGTCTTGATGAGCACGGATATTTGTCCGTCACCAAGTCAGATATCGATGACTTGCTGGCAAAAAGCGGCAATGAAGACGGCATTCCCAATGAAACCTGGGATACAGCGCTTGGCATCTTGCAAAGCCTCGAACCCGCGGGCGTGGGCGCGTCTGACTTGCGTGAATGTTTGTTGCTGCAACTTAAACAATGCCCGAATAATGGTGACACCAAACTCGCGCGCCGCATCGTCGGCGAAGCGCTTGAGCATTTGGGCAAGCGCGACTATGCGCGCATTAAAAAACTATTCGATATCGATGAGATTGATCTGAAAGACGCACATGCGGTGATTCGCACGCTGACACCGCGTCCCGGTGCGCCGTTTGCGGATATTTCTGCGAGCCTTATGGTGCCAGACGTCATCGTGCGCCGCAACAAACGCAAATGGATCGCGGAACTCAACTCAGTGGCGGTCCCGCGGCTCTCGGTCAACAGCGTCTACGCTGATATGTTGCACCGCGAGAAAGAGGGTCGTTCCACTCCGCTATCTACCCAGTTGCAGGAAGCGCGCTGGTTGGTTAAGAATGTGGCTCAACGCTTCGATACGATTCTTCGGGTATCCTCTGAGATAGTGGAAAGACAGCAAGCCTTTTTTGATCACGGTGAAGTCGCAATGCGGCCGCTCGTGCTTCGTG
>JBDSYI010000417.1:0-8317 GCA_039925745.1 Casimicrobium sp.
GGACGTATCAAACTGAACCTGGATGTGCCGATGCCGCATCCAAGGCACTACTCGGTAAAAACCACGCCTGCATTTGCCGAACTCAAAGCAGAACTGACCGAGCAGGTTCGAGTAGAAGTCATCGCAGCACAACAAGCTGCGATGGCTTGAAAAAAACGATCCAGTTAGTGCGGTAGGGTGATGGTCGTCGTGACCTCGCCTATCGCGGTCGCAACGTAGCCGGGAGGATAGGGCCAGCCCGGCTCGGGTTGCATCGGTTTACCGGCCAAGTAGCCTTGTATCAAATCAAAGTTCATCACGGCGCAGATGTGCGCTTCAGCAGGTGTTTCAACACCCTCTGCCAGCGCAATGGCGCCAACATCATGAACAATTCGCACCAGTTGCGAAACGAGTTGCTGCTTTTTCGGACTTGCCCGATCAATGTCGCGGATCAATCCCATATCAAACTTTACGTAATGCGGCGGCGCGTCAACTAGTTCGACGAGCCGCGCCTGTCCCGCGCCAAAGTCGTCGTACGCGAACTGGACATTAATTTCCTGCAGCCGCAGTGCCATCGCTTTCACATCGGCGATTTGAGTGACGGCCGTTTCGTGAATCTCGATCACAATCTGGGCAGTCGGCACCATCGCACGCAGCAAGCTAATGGATCGATACAACGGCTCGGTGAACATTTCGCGCGGATGCACGTTCACGAAAAGTGTCGCATTCGGTGCAAACGTCGCAGCCGCCGTCAACCCGGCCCAGCGGAACGCTTCGCTCAATTCCACCTCTTTTCCAAGTCGTCCCGCCATGACAAACATGTCAATCGGCGCCTGCGGCAACTCCGGTATCTGACCGCGCCCGAGGATTTCAAACGCCCTGAGTCGACCGTCACGAGCGTGGACTATCGGCTGGAGAACTGCGCGAACATCACGGGCTTTCAACATGTCGAGGAACTGCCGCTCCAGCATGACGAAGTGCTCGCTCAGCAGTGGTTGGTGTCCTACCAGCACGGTCTTGTCGCTGTTGGACATACCGAGTGCGTCAAACACTTTTTGTTCGACGTGTCGCACGCGAAACTCGATCGTACCAAAGTGGGCCACATCGCCGTCTGCCAGCAAAACCGAACCGTAAATCTGCGCGCGATTGACGAACGTTCCGTTGGCGCTGTTGAGATCAGTCAAGCGCAGACAACCGCCGATGTCCAGGTCAATCACCGCATGTTGACGTGACGTTTCAGCAGACGTAATAGGCAGATCGCAAGCGGCATCGCGACCTAGCACGAACGGGAAGTGCGAAATGGGGATCAACCCATCTTCGCTTTTGTAAGTCGCCCCTTCGAGACACCAGCCAGCCATGTGTACGACCTGCTACTAAATCTGTTGACCAAACGACAGTTTAGACGCGAATTGCGCCGACGTGAAAGCGTAGATGCGGGCTTCGCTGCTACTTGCGCCCAACAATGCTCAGCGCAACAGCCTCGGCCACGCGAATTCCATCGATTCCAGCCGACATGATCCCGCCCGCATACCCGGCGCCCTCGCCCGCCGGGAACAGGCCGCGCACGTTCAAACTCTGCAAATCGACATCGCGCCGCGTGATGCGAATCGGCGAACTGGTGCGCGTTTCAACGCCCGTGAGCACGGCATCCGCCATGAAAAATCCGGGAATCTGCTTCTCAAACGCCGGTATTGCCTCACGGATAGCGGTCACCGCATAGTCTGGTAACGCGCTTGCTAAATCAGTCAATGTCACGCCCGGTTTGTAGCTCGGCTCGACGTCTCCCAGTGCGGTCGAAGCAACGCCCGCCACAAAGTCCCCCACGAGTTGCGCCGGTGCGTAATAGTTGCGACCTCCCAACTCGTAAGCGCGGCTCTCCCACTGTTGCTGAAACGCGATGCCTGCGAGCGGATGGCCGGGGTAGTCATCAGGTGTTATACCTACGACAATGCCTGCATTGGCGTTGCGCTCATTGCGCGAATATTGGCTCATGCCGTTGGTCACCACGCGGCCCTCCTCAGACGTGGCCGCCACCACGGTACCGCCGGGGCACATACAAAAGCTGTACACCGAGCGACCATTGGATGCGTGATGCACAAGCTTGTAATCAGCCGCACCGAGGATGGCGTTGCCCGCGCTCGGGCCAAAGCGTGCGCGATCAATAAGGCCTTGCGGATGTTCGATGCGAAAACCGATGGAGAAAGGTTTTGCCTCGATGTGCACGCCGCGATCAAACAGCATCTTGAAAGTATCGCGCGCGCTGTGCCCGATGGCGAGAACGACATGGTCAGTGCGTAGCGTCTCGCGCTTCCCCTCGGCGTTTTCGGTCACGACGGCGCGAATCTGCTTCGCTGAATCGGCAGACGCAACTGCGTCAAACTCAACATCCACGACCTTGTGCTGAAAGCGAAATTCACCGCCGAGTGAGATGATCGTGGCGCGCATGTGCTCCACCATTTTCACCAACCTGAAGGTGCCGACGTGGGGTTTGCTGACATACAAAATCTCCTCCGGCGCACCGGCATCGACAAACTCTTGCAGCACTTTGCGACCGTAGTGTTTTGGGTCCTTCGTCTGCGTCCACAACTTCCCGTCAGAAAACGTACCCGCGCCGCCCTCGCCAAATTGCACGTTTGACTCGGTATTCAACTCACTTTTTCGCCATAACGCCCAGGTATCGAGCGTTCGTTCGCGGCCCACTTTGCCTCGCTCCAGAATGATCGGCCGCAAACCCATTTGCGCAAGGATCAGCGCCGACATGATTCCGCACGGCCCGAAGCCAACAACGACCGGACGCAAATACTTTGTGTTTAACGACGCTGCGTCGGCGACGAATTTGTAGCTCGTATCGGGCGTTGGCAACACATTGACATCACGCTTGAATTTCTTCAGCAGATACGCCTGAACTGCAGGCGGTACTTCGAAATCCAACGTGTAGACGAGTTGAATGTCCGCCTTCTTCCGCGAGTCGTACCCGCGCCGAAAAATCACAAATCGCGTGACCTGCTCGGCGCGAATGCCCAGCTTCGTAACCAGCGCCGTTAACAAATCAGCCTCAGCGTGATTGAGTGGCAGTTTGAGTTCGGTAATGCGCAACATTCTTTTATCCTTGGGCGGAAAGTTAGTCCGCAACGGGACCATGTTAGCGCCACGTCAAAGTTCGGAACGTAACGCTGTGTAACGGTTCAGTACGTCGATTTAACGCGCATCCGCTGGATTCGGCCGGATAATGGAGCGGCGGAAGTAATCATTCATTCATTCAGCTATTGCCATTCGTTTCGGGGGCTTTCATGCACATAAACAGTTCTGTCAGAGTAATCCTTCAATCCGCCGTCGTTGCCGTTATGGTCCTCGGTACTGCGGCATTATTAGCCGAGCCCGAAAGCAACGCCGAAGCCCGCGCGATTCAGGCGTGGGCAACGTACGGCGTGTCGGGACGTGGCGTGATCGTCGCACCGATTGATCGCGGTATCGACTGGACGCATCCAGATTTCAGGAATGCCGACGGCTCGACGCGTATCGAAGCAATCTTTGATCTGATGGACGACACCGGGGCAACCGCAGCGGGCAACCCTTATGGCAAAGGCACAATCTACACGCGCGCGCAAATTAACGCTGCGCTGACCGCAGGTACCGAACTTGGGACTCGCGACGCGCACGGACATGGCTCAGCGACTGCGGGTGGCTCTACTGGAAACGGAGCGGCGAGCGGCGGCAAATATCGCGCACCGGCTTATGAGGCAACGCTGGTCGTCGTGAAATTCACCAGCGCGGGCTCGCCCGCACACGGCACCTTCCCCGCCGAAGCTGCGTTCTACGATCCCGCCCGATTGCCGCTAGCACTGAGTTTCGTCAAGGACACCGCGACGCGCCTAGGCCTCCCAGCCGTAATCCACATGAACTTCGGCAGCGTAACCGGGCCGATGGACGGCACCGGCTCGCTCGCCGAAGCGATGGATGCAGTGGCGGGCGCTGGCAAACCGGGCCTCGTCATTGTGAGCGGCTCCAGTGACGACGGCGGTTCGGCCAATTACGCGGAAGGCACCGTGGCGCAAGGGGCAAGCGTTGACCTGCAGGTGCAGAAAGGCGCGGCCAACGCATCCTCGAATTTGCGTGTCTGGCTCTGGTATCCGGGCGCCGACGAGTTTGACGTTACGCTGGTCACACCGACCGGCACCTTCGGCCCTTACGCCGCTCCCGCCGCCAATGCGGGCGACAGCAAAACGGCCGGTGGCGTTAACCTCTTCCAGCGCGGTGGCGCGACCAACAGCAACGGCAAACGCTACGTGCTCGCCGACATCAGCGGCGCAGCTGGCACCTACACTTTGCGCCTCACCGGACGAACCGTTACCAGCGGCAAGTTTCAGGCATCACTCAACCCATCGCGCACGATTGGCCCTGCCTCGACTGACAACAAATTTCTGACGTTTTCGCAAGCAGGGCACACCGTTTGGGACGCTGCCGCTGCCATTAACAATATCTCGCCCAACAACTACATCTACAAAGCAGGCACCGGCGGCACGGTTGGCGATTTGTGGGAAGGCAGCGGCATTGGGCCGACATATGACGGTCGTCTGGGCATAGATTTCAGCGCGCCGGGAGAGGGCTACGTTGTCCCGCTCGGGGCCGACTCGTATTGGTCAACGCTCACCGGCATCTTTCCCCCGGACGGCGCTGGCCGATACGTCAAGTTTGGTGCCGTGAGCGGCGCAACACCGATGGCTGTTGGCGTCATCGCCTTGATCCTGCAACGCAATCCGACCCTCGACGCAGTTCAGGTTCGCCAGATTCTGCGCAGCTCAGCGCGCGCCGATTCATTCACTGGGGCCGTACCGAACACGCGCTGGGGCTACGGCAAGCTGGATGCGGCGGCGGCGCTCGCTGCCACCCCGGCGCTCGCCAGCAACGTCACGGTCGTCGAGTACTTCAATCGCGATCTCGACGCGTACTTCATCACGGGGCGGACGAACGAGCAAACCGCAATTGATGGCGTAGCCAGCTTCCAACGCACCGGCGGCACCTTCGCCGCATCATCCGCCGCGACTGAAACAGTGGGGCTTACGCCGATCTGTCGCTATTACATCAGCATTGCCAGCCCGTACACCAGCTCGCACTTTTACGGGCCACGCGACACGGATTGCGTGTTGATCGCCAACGCAAAACCAGTGGGATTTTCATATGACGGGTTGGACTTTGCCGTGAGAATGCCGGTGAGCGGAGCTTGCCCCGCCACGGCACCGTTTGCGATTTACCGAAGCTTCAGAGCGGGGGCGAACGGCAAAACTTCCAACCACCGATTCAGCACCTCGCTCGCGCGCTACAACGAGATGACCGCGAAGGGCTGGAGCCCGGAGGGGATTGTGTTCTGCGCGGCGAGCGGGACGGCTGCGACACAATGACCAGGCACGGTTGAACGGCTGACCGCCAACCAACCAGCGTGCAGCTGCACCCCTACCGGTTATCGTAGCGACGCATGGTGGAACCCCTGCGGGAAACCACCCTACACAGTAATCAAAATTTGCTTCGCGATCAATTTGTACCTCGTCAGAAGTGCGTGAAAGGCGTCCACCGCCAACAACGGCGCGAGCATCGGATCCACCTGCACCTCGGCGAACCCGCCTTCATGTGAATCGGCGGCAAGCGTAAGCCATTTCATCGACTCACTGACGTCGCCCAATTGCGCGTAGACAGCCGCCAAAGTGGACGGGTTGGTTTTCTCGATTGCACTACTGGCGCGCACGGAATTAACGATTTTCCTGGCTTGTCTTTTGTCATCCTCGCGAGCGGTCAGGATGGCGAGTGCAAGGCGTGCACTGGCGTCGTCAGGATCGTGTTCAATCACAGCGTTGAGCTCGGCGCGAGCCGCCTCGAACGCGCCGCACAACGTCAGTGAGTTCGCCAATGACAATCGTGTGCCCGTACGTTGCGGGTATTCCGTGAGTAGCTCAAGAAACACGCGATTAGCATGATCAAATTGACCCGCGAAGTAATACGCTACGCCACGATTGGATCGAATCGCAGGGAACAGCGGATCGACCTCTTGCGCGGCGTCAAGATGGCCCAGCGCCTGCGCTAGTTCACCGTCGTACGATGCAACGGTACCGAACAACATATGTACCCCGGGCTGCCTTGGTGCGAGTTTGCGTGCAGTCAAAAGCAGCGCCCGTGCAGCAGCAAAATCGTACTCATAAAAAATCTTGTCTCCCGCGAGATTAAGGTAGGCGCTTGGTTCAAGCGGATCAAGCTGCAATGCCCGTTGTGACGCTGCGCTCCCGACCCGCCACGCCTCCTCCGGGGTCACCTGCTCATACATCGAGAGATTGCCCATGGTCGCAGCGAGCGACGCATACGCCATCGCAAAATCGGGCGCAGCGCTGATCGAGGATTCCAGCAACAGGCGCGCCTGAGCATGCCCGTCTGCTGTGCCTGACGCGCTCGCGCGTCGGGCCTGCACAAACGCGTCAGTTGCCTTACGCGACACGCCGGCAAAACCCTTGCGCTGCGGCGGCAAGATGTATTCACCCGGCAACAAATCCGCAAGCGTCTGGAGGCAATCGTCGCGAATCTGGCGACTCAGGCGATCAACGAATGCGGCGTCCGCTTCGTCCTCACTGCGCGCGTAGCGCTTGCTCGCCATCATGTGGCCATACGGGGCGGACAGCAACATCGTGTGCACGTGCTGCTCCTCGCGCTCACCGGCCACACGCACCCAACGCGCCGACAACACGGCCTGCGCGTTCACGCGCCGTGCGGAGTCCAGCGGGTCATCGTCGGCCACAGCGCGCGCCGAGCGCGACCCAAGAACGAGCACCTGCAACACGGATTGCAATTCACTGATGGTCGATTCAAACAATAACGTCGCTAGCGGATCGTCGCGCGCTTCGCTCACGAATGGCAGCACCAAAAACCGCGGCGCAGCGAGCTGGCGCGCGCCCAGCTCCACGAATTCCGGCGCATACCGCCCCTTCGGTAGATCGATGCGCACCTGCGGTGGCGATTCGAACATTGCGTAGTGCTTGACCAGGCGTTCGCGCAGACGACTTACGTTCACGCGCACAATCGGATCGCTCTTCGGATCGTAGGTCGATGGATTGCGATGAAACACCTCAATACCAATCGACATCTCGCGAAGCGCACCCTGATCATTAGCCAGACTGCGCTCCACCAGATGTCGCAACAGCCGCAGGTGACTCGCCGACCGGCGCAACACATCACTCTCAAGCAAGCGATCAAGCTCTTTGCGGATCATCTGATCCAGCGCATCATTCATTTCGCGATCCGGAGGTTTGCATCATCGTGTGGCTACGGTACAGCGATTTGGGTCATCGTTGAGGCGATTGCATCAGGGGTAGTTCGAAATCCGATTATGGACACAAAAAATGTATCAGCTTTTTCCTTAATACACCAATACACGAGGGCTAAGCGCTAATTTATTCAATAGTCGAGAATCAATGAATATAGGGCTTATCCCCCATCAAAGCTGGATTCCAACAAAAAGCTGCTTCAACCATTCCTGCATCACGACACCGGTCGTTCGCCTAATTATTTGCGGGCATAAACAATGGAGTTCCCATCGAATAGCGCCCGGTGAGCGGGCTGCGTACCAGCACAATCACCGGCTGCGGTATGCGTAATCCCGAGGCCGGATCGTAGGTGTAGACGGTGTTTATTCCATTTGGATAGACGAGCTGATTGCAGGTTGGGTCGCTGGTGAATATGCAGCCTCGAAGCGCCTGATTGGTTCGCTGCACACCGTTGTGCCGTAACGTGGTGGAAAGTGACGGCAAGTCGATGCCGCTCTTAAGCAGCGTGTACGCTGACTTGGCGCTCGCAGCCAGTGAGGTGAAGTTGGCTGAGAGCAGAGCGTCGAACAAGCCTACGACCGCTGAGGCCGCGTCCGGTCCAACGAACGACACGAAATTCAGGATCGGGTATTTCGCGTTGCTGCCGTTGGCCTCAACAAAAGACCAGTCGGCCCTGAACTGGTGATAGCTGAGGGACGCCCCCGCAGCAACACCCGGCAGCTCCTGCGTATTGAGACTTTGCTGATAGTAGGCCGCCAGTTTCACCATCGCCATGCCAATGGCTAGCTGGTGCTGACCAGCCGCCACCAGATTTTTTGCTGGGTTGAGCGCATCGAGCATCGTATTCAGCACGGTCACTAATCCAGTTTCGATCAGCGTGAGCTTCTGATGCTCGCCACCGCGTCCGATCAACGTACGCTTGGTACTCGGCTCGGTATCAGGCAGCCCTACGGTATCGCCGAGACGATTCATCATCGCGTCGATCAAATCGGGCAGCAAACGCGACAGGATCACGGCGTACTCAGGCTGCGCAT
>JBDSYI010000418.1:0-12462 GCA_039925745.1 Casimicrobium sp.
TCGTTTCATTGCGCCAAGTCGCTAACACGATGCCTGCGCGCTCGGCAATCGTCGACAATTCCGCCATGAATAAGTCCTGCGGCGAATCACACATGCGCCGTGCCGCCTGTAATAGCGCGTCAGCGCATTGTCGAGGCTAAATAGGGTCAGAGGCTGAGTCAAAAATCTGGTCATAACCGCAACGGCGTAGAGCCCACGGTATGTGTCACTGACAGTGGGCGTGATCGCGATAATGAGAGGCGGCTCGCCGCGGCACCATGTAACCGTGAAGCTATCCGCCATGTGGCCCCAATTTCGCCTTTGCGCGGCAGATTCAGGTCCATCAGCAAGACATCAGACCGGCTAGCGGCACCTGCAACCGCATTCTCGCAACGCCCGCCAGCGTCAGTTCAGACTATTCCCAGAATTCGCGCAGCTTGTCGAAGAAGCCTTTCTGTTTTGGACTCTGCTTCGACGCGTTTTTCTCGCGAATCTCTTCGAACTCTCGCAACAGCTCCTTTTGACGCGAGGTAAGGCTCACGGGAGTTTCAATCTGCACATGGCAGAACAAATCACCGGTCACACTGCCGCGAACCGGGCGGATGCCCTTATTCTTCAGACGGAACACCTGCCCGGACTGCGTCTCGGAAGGGATCTTGAGCAAAGCCTTACCGTCGAGCGTCGGAATTTCGAGTTCACCACCGAGTGCGGCGGTCGAAAACGAGATCGGCATTTCGCAGTGCAAATCAGCCGCATCGCGCTGGAACACTGCATGCGGCTTGAGTTGCACGACCACATATAGATCACCCGCTGGGCCACCATTGGTTCCGGCTTCACCTTCACCGGACAAACGGATCCGGTCATCGGTATCGACACCCGCCGGAATTTTTACTTCCAGCGTTTTTGAGGTTTTCTTCGAGCCCGCACCGTTACACGCCTTGCATGGGTGCTTGACGATCTTGCCAGTACCGCGACATTGTGGGCAGGTTTGCTGAACCGAGAAGAAGCCCTGAGAAACACGAACGACGCCCGCGCCTTTGCAAGTTGGACAAGTCTCGGGATCGTGGCCTTTTTCGGCACCGGTGCCGTGACAGATTTCACAAGATTCCGTGCTTGGGATGCGCAGCTTGGTGGTCGTGCCACGGGCCGCTTCTTCCAGCGTAATTTCCAGGTTGTAGCGAAGGTCTGATCCACGGAACGGTGAATCAGCGCGCTGCTGGCGACCGCCTCGGTTACCGCCAAAAATTTCGCCAAAGATATCGCCGAACGCATCGCCAAAATTGCCGCCGGCGAAACCTGCGCCCGCTGCCGATTGCGGATCGACCCCAGCATGGCCATATTGATCGTAAGCCGCGCGCTTCTTGGGGTCCGAGAGCATTTCGTAGGCTTCTTTCGCCTCCTTGAAGTTCTCTTCAGACACTTTGTCGCCCGGATTACGATCCGGGTGATATTTCATTGCGAGTTTGCGATACGCCTTTTTGATGTCGTCGTCAGACGCGGATTTCTCGACCCCGAGAAGGTTGTAGAAGTCTTTTTTTGCCATTTTTATCGTACAAAGCCCCAGCAGACTGCGCTGCGAGGCCAGAAAACCATTGAGTTAGCGGGGATTTGGGGCTCGAAAGTCGACTTTCAAGCTTTCGGGCTTTCAGCAGGTTCGCGAAAACTCACCGCCATGAATTCTGCAGGAAGCGACTCCCAGCGTGACTTCATTCGAGCAATAGCCTCCTCCGGCACGTTGTGAACGTTATCCCATCGCCCTGCGCACTCGACGAAGCACAGTGATTTACCCGCCAATCGCGCTGCGCCCACAATCGCAGCCATTTCCCATAGGCGGACGTGGGTGTTGGCGATGACAACGCGTCGCCCCGCCTGCATCGCGCCGAGCGCGTCTCTGGCGACGACGGCGTGCGCATCAGCGACTCGCGCCGGATCGAATCGATAGACGCCATTGACCATGAAATGATCGTCGGCTTCCAGATGCAAATAGCCGTGCTCAGTCGCTAATTTATCTGCGAACGTGCTTTTGCCGCTGCCGGGGAGGCCGCGAACAACGACGCAGTCACGCGAGACGATGGCAGTACAAATTAAGGGCGTCACGTGAGTCCGGCAAAGCAATAGTTGTCGCCATTTTGTCGGACTGCGGTCATTGCATCGTCAGAAAGCAAGTGACGCTACTTCAACGCCCTACCCAAGTGAGCATGCGACTAAAAGTTCATTACGTACGAGAGCCTGAACGAACGCGACTCGATGGGATGAAAATGAATCGCATCAACACCGGATGCGACCTCGCCTGGCAGACGCGATGCGTAGTAGTAGTCAATCGCTGAGGCCTTGCGGTTAGTCAAGTTGAAACCTTCCAGTTCAATCCGTGCTTTTGCTGAGAAACGAAAGCCAAGGCGGGCGTTGAGAACGGTTGTGCTGTTTGAGCGAACACTGTTGTCTTCGATCAGTGGACGTGGGCCGAAGTAGCGAAGTTGCGCCGCGCCAAACCATGGACCCAGATTGTCTACGGCCAGCGCAAAAGACGCGACGCCTTCAACCGCGCCCGGTATGCGATTGCCAGCCGGGTCGTATTCACGGAATCGAGCGCGTGCGAAAGCTACATCTGCGTCTACCGTGAGCCAGTTCGATAACTTGTAATAATTTGCCAACTCAAAGCCAAGGCGCCGGCTCGGGCGGCTGGCCTCCGTCGTGCCCGCATCTCCCACGAACAAGAGTTCGGAGCCCAGATCGAGGTGATACACGGACAGGGATGTTTGTAGTCCGGGCAGCCAATTGCCGCGCAACCCCAACTCCGCACCTTTCGAGCGCACGAGCGGTGTAACGGGATCCACCGCGTCGCCAGTCTTCGGATCGAACTTGATAGTCGTTCCGCGCGCATCATTACTGTGAAAACCGCTGCCTGCGTTTACATAAAACTCGGTCTTTGCCCAAGGACCGAAGACAAGACTCAGCTTGGGATTGACCATCGTCGCTGTTGCCGTTCCGGAGTTGTCTGTATTGTCACCACGGACCTTGAAGCGGTAACTGTCGCCGCGCAGCCCGGCCACGGTACGAAACCACGGCGTCCATCGAGTTGCGTTTTCTACGAACACACTCCCGCTACTTTCAACGATATGGTCACGACGCGTCACGCTGATGGTTTGCCTAGCTTGGCTGTTGAGCAAACCATTAAAAATGTTGTCGGTCTGCAGTTGCAGGCCGAAGGTATTTTCCGATTCGAGTCCGAGGCCCAGCGCTTGACGGGTGTGCGTCACGTTCAAGCCCGCCGTACGCCGACGATCTGGCTGAGCGAACTGATCACCGTCCACTGGATTGTCCAGAAAATAGGTGAAGTTGGAAAAAAGTTCAAGTTTGTTGTCGATAACGTACGCGTTGACATGCGTGCTTGATGTCTCATCAGATTTTCGCCATGCGCCCGACAGGCTGTAGCGATGTGAAGCGCCGCCGTCGGTGGGATCAATCGCGTCGAATCGATTTCGTATCAACCCGGTGTCGATCGCGCGTTGTGTGATTTGATCAGTGGAGTTCCATTTGGCTTTGTAGGCCATTCCGGTGATGTTGAAACCGTTGGCGTCATCGCCTTGGCTGTAGCGCAATACACCATTTAATTTCCGGAACTGATCGGGATTAACGAACGGGCCGTCGTTGTTGAGACCTTCGAGCGCGTACAACAATTTACCGCCAGCAAAGGCGGGCGAATCAGCAAGCAAAACGCGTCGAAATCCGTTTTGACCAACACCCACACTCGCAATACCTTGCTCAAGGCGATCGGCGTACTTCAGACTCACCGACCCCGCAGACGCGAAATCGCCTTCGCCTGCATAGTATGGGCCTTTGCGATATTCGAGGCTTTTTGCGAGTTCGGGGATCAGAAAGTTGACGTCAGTCCAACCCTGCCCATGCGCATGTGATCGCTGATTGACAATCATGCCATCAACGGTGGTACGCATGTCGGTGCCGTGATCGAGATTGAATCCACGTAAATAGAACTGGTTGGCCTTGCCCTCGCCACTGTGCTGACTGACGATCAAACCAGGCACCGACTCGAGCAGTTCTCCCGGCCGATATACCGTGCGGGCTTCGAGTTGCTTCTGTGTAACCGTCCCTACACTCGCTGCGTCAGAAACGCCAAGCGCTGTCACCGTTCCGCTGACGACGACTTTCTCAAGCGTTTGTTCGCCACCGGCCCACACTGCCGTCGAACACAAGCATGCGGCAGCGAAAAGGGCTGAGCGGCGCAGTGTGAGGATCCTGGGTAACGCTACGGAGACGCGCAGAGTTGCGCTGACGATGTGAGCCATAAATCTTTGTGATGTTTTTGACAACAGACTTACAACACAGCAAACAACCGTCGATTGCATCGACAGGACGAAGCCGCCTGCTGTTGTTAAGCGGGGGTCGAGTACGTAATTACGTTAACCCGCGCTGTTCCCCGCTACGAGCCTGCCGATACCTAGAACCGGTAGACCAAACCCAGCGAGTACAGGTTCGCGTCAGTGCGTCCGCCTGTGTAGACATTGCCCAGCTTCTCGTAGCGCGCCCATTCGCCGCGAACGGACAAGTTTTTGTTGATGTTATACATCGCTCCAGCGCCGTAGGCCAGTTCAGTGCTGTGCCGCTTTTGCGTCTCGCCGCCGATTAAGGTTTCAATCGAACCACCGCCAGTGTAGGACGTGCGTGTTTCTGCCGACAGCGCGCCGACACGGGCAAACAATCCGAAGCTCTCGCCTAGTGGCAAGGTGCCAACGGCGGACAATTCAAAACCGTCAATTCGAGTGGATCCAGTCAGCGAACCGCGCGGTGTCACATCGGTGCGAAAGCTAAAACGACCGAGGTCAACATAGGCCGCTTCAATCGCGATGTATTTGTGCAGCTGATAGCCACCAAACACACGATAGCCGGTGTCTTTGGTGTTGCTCACAGTGCTCGGATTAGTGAAACCTAAATCGAGGAATTGATCCGATTGCGCGGCGTTATCGAACTTGATGTCTGACTTGCCAATGCTGCCGCCAACGTACCACTGGGCGTACGACGGAGCAGCGACACCGAGGCCGATGACAGCCATCGAGGCCACGAGGGTTCGGGTAATTTTTGTGTTCATAATTTATCCTTGAAGTTCAAATGAAGCGGGCACGGTGGAGATACAAAAGTGGTACTGGCTAAAACGGCATCAGTTGCAGGTTGAGACTGCGTTCCAGTAGCCAGCCGAGAGAAACTGCGGCGATGACGACTGATCCGGTCCGTAACGCAAAGCGCGGATACGCCGTCGAACGGCGGGTGAGATACGCGAGCGGAATCACGAGGGCGACCAGAATCAGTTGTCCGATTTCGACACCGATGTTGAAGCCAAAAAGCGAGAGCACGAGCGACGAATTCGGCAGATTTAGATCAGCCAAAACGCTGGCAAAACCGAAGCCATGAATCAGACCGAAAGAGAATGCGACGAGCCAGCGTTTGCGTGGCAGAAAGGGCCAGATATTGTCGAGTGCGGTGGCAAGCACCGATGCCGCGATCAACGATTCGACGAGCCTCGATGGCAAACGAACCACATCGAGGGATGCCAGCGACAACGTGATCGAGTGCGCAATCGTAAATGCCGTGACGATCTTGAGGACACTAATAAACGCGGTTCGCATGTCTGCGACGGGAACCCATCGCCGTCCTTCGCGAACCAGAACTGCTGGCAGCAACAACACGATTAAAAACAGAATGTGGTCGAAGCCTGCGGCGATGTGTCGCACGCCGTCGACGATGTAGGTGCCCAGTTGTGCAAGGGTACTTCCGCTCGCGAGCGTGAAAGTCTGCGTTGCATGTTCAGCCGGGAAAACAGCGCTGACAACGTGAGGTGAATCGCTTCCTCCCTTGGCGGCTGTTTCTAGTCGCAGCAGACCGCGATGCAGTGCGTCCGCCTCAAACAAAAGTCGGTAATTCACCGTCAGTGCTTCAACCGCATTCGGACAGGTCGCAGCTAGTTTCAGCACGACATAAGCGCCGTCGCTGTGGGTGTCAATGAGTTGATCTCCAACGCTGAGCGGGCATACGCTGCCACCTGATTTCAGGGCAAGACTTTGCGTCGCATAGGCATCAATTTCGGCGTGACGTGTGCGAACCTCACCCCAATCGATGACCGAGTCGCCGTTGCGATCGAGCTCAAGCACAAGATCAAGATCTCGCAGCGCTATATCCCATTGACCGCTGATTTTTTCGCCGTCGACCTTGAGCGTCAGGTAACTGTCGCTCGCCTTGTGCGCGTGCGCGATGGGCACCATGGAGAGCGACGCAATCCAGAGCAATGTGATGAGAACGCGACGCATCATAAGGCGCGCACCTGTGCCACCAATTGCGCTAATTTTTCGCTTTGCAACTGTTGAGTTGCGACCCACGACACAATGTCACGAGCGGCCTTAGGTTGTCGCGCCGCCACGGCCGCCTCCAGTAAGATGCGGGCGTCGAGCGGTTCCTTTTGCACTTCCCAATTGTCGCGTGCAAGCGTCACGGAATCAGCGGGTGAGTTCTTGATCGCGAGTTCATAGCGCGCTTCTTCGCGCATGTGAACACGATCACCGCGGGCTCGCAATGCGGCAAATCGTTCGCCCAACTCTGCGGCGACCTGCTCGGCGTCTGGCGACGCTGCGAGCTTGGCAGCAATTGCACGACGCAGCAACAAGGTGTCAACACGAGTCGTCGCAGGAATCAATGCGATCACGTCTTTAGCGCGACCCATATCAATCAAAAAGTCAGAATAAGCGGCCACCGTATACGCGTCAGCCGCATCCAGCGAAAGGCTCGCGCGATAGAGTCTTTCGGCGTCGACCGGACGGGCAAGTCTCTCTGCCAGTTCGGCTTGTAAAGTCAACGCCCAAGTGCGCACACCGACGTTTGGATTGTGGGCCGTTTCAGGCACGGCTAAGGCGATTTTGAGGGCATCAAACGCCTGCGCGGCTTGGCCGCGTGCTCCGTCAACCGACGCGAGGCACGTCGTGCTGATTAGACGCGTCGTAAGCGGCAGCAACTGGGCGCAACTGGCTGCCGAGCCTTTAATGTCGCCGGTCACAAGTTGCACCGTAGCGAGCGTCAGCCACACCTGTGCATTGTTGGGTTCGCGCTTGACAGCTTGCTCCAGGTCAAGTCGCGAGTTTTTGAAATCATGATTGCTCTGGCGAATCGTCGCGCGGAGCAGGAGGACGGGCACCGGCGGTTCGCTTTGTGACCACCAGGCACCGAGCGCAGCTTGCGCTTGTCCCAAATAGCGGGGATCGGATTCAGTGCGAGCTCGGGTCATGAAGAGCTGGGCAACGCGAAGTGCTAGATCGAGATTCTTTGGGTCTCTCGCGAGCAGAGTGCGCATGGCACGGTTAGACGGCCCGGAAGCTGCAGCCATTGGAGCGCCGGCGCCGCGGGCTGAGTCGTTGATTCTTGTGGCGAGTTTTTCCAGAGGCGTTAAGTCACTCAGCGGCACGTACGGTGCAGCAAGTGTTGCACCGCTGAAAACGGCGACGCAGAGCGTTGCGACTAGCGCGCTGCACTGACGAAGGAATCCATGTTGCTGAGGTCGCATGTTAGGTTCGAATGTCTTGGTAAGAAGATGCCACCGCGCCCGGGGGATATTTAGCGCGGTGGCAAAACTTTTAACCTTTTGTCGACTACTGGTTAGCCGGCTCTCCGTTTTTGCCGTTTGGCGAACCTGGAATCGGGTTTTTCAGATACGGGAAGGCATTGTCGAACTGGCTGTCTTCAACGAGCACGCCATCGGTGTACGGCAGCGAAGCGCTTGCAGGTTTTCCGGCACCAGGTGGCAACAGATAACCCATGACGACGCGCAAGGCGATATCGACTACGTCATCACCGGGACGACGGCCATTCGGGAAACCTGCTGGATCACAACCGGTATTGCCGAGTGTCAGTGCACCATTTACGAAGCAGGCCGCAGCGCCGAGGCTGTTCTGGCTGCCTTTGGCAGTAGCCGGCAACGCTGTGTTCAGACGAAGCATTTCTGAGCCAACCACATTTTTTGGCTGGTTTACGCCTGGAACACCGGTCAGGAAAGCTGCGACCAGATCACCGCGCGGGAACACGCTTGGCGCTTTAACGCCATCGGCACCGTAGAGCAATTCGACCAGCGCAGGTAGCGTCGGGTTGGTGACGTAGTCAGCGAACTGTCCGTCATCCTTCGGTTGGCTGCCGTTGAAGGTGTCTTTGTCTTTCAGACCAATGACCAACTCGTTGACGAGCGGCGAGCCGAGGCGCGACACTTGAACGAGATTGTTATCAAGAATGATGTTGCGCAGCGGGGTGTCTTTGCCTCCGACCATACGCGATCTTGGCAGACTAGCGGTGCTCCAGACGCCAATCACAGGCTCACTTGCGGTCGTCAGACACGCAATTGGCACTTCCATGGCGATGGAGGTTACGTTCTTGGCTTCAAGGGTGTTCGACGAACCGGTGCGACTGCCAATGATTTTCGCGGTTGGGATGTTGATCAGATCAAAAATTTCGCCGAGATTGACACCGAAGCCGTCGCGACGCTGACCGACGAACACTTTGCCCGGCGTTGCGCATCCTGGAATGTTCACGTTGTACATATGCTTTTTGGCATAGGCCGCGTAATCAGGAATGGTTTTATTACCAACGTTATCAATGGGCTTCTGGAATTCAGTTGCACCACCGGCCGCGTTGGTCAACATGCCTGCAACGCTCGATGGTTGACGGCGTGGGCCTTTAAGGAGGGTGACCGTGAAGCTCTCGCTCTGGTTCAACGTTGGCGGATTCACATCAGTGATTGCACCGGCGTAGCGCAGCGGAATGGCAACGCTTTTGCCGCCAACCATCAGCGAAATGTCTTTCGACGTCTGCTTGAATTTGAACTGGAAGGTCATGTCTTCCACAGCATCGCCGTTGTTGTCAACGTGAATTTCGTAGATGCCGTCCGGATCCATGGTGAAGTAATTCGGACCGCCGTACGAGTCCTGCAAAGGAATGTAGTTCGCGATCAAGGTGACGAACGCAGAGCGGCCTGGCTCGTAGCTCTTGAAGGCGTAGACGTCGGTGCCGTCCATCTTCGGGTATTGCGTGATGGTGGGCGCTTCGCGGTGGCTGGAAGCCTGCGCGGGAACGGCTAAAAATGCGGCTCCCAGCAGAGCGGCGGTAACCGCCGTCTTGCTGAGATTCTTGATGGGGACAGACTTCATGGATGCTCCTTGAGGAAACGAAAAAGGGACAGGACACGGAAACAGAGAGGGCGGTGTTTCGTTGTTTGGCATACGCAGCGCCAGAACAACTGGTTTTGTGTTTTTTGAAATAAAAACTTGGTGGACGGTGTGAACCGTATGGACGGTTGGGTTGAAAACAGGCTGGGGGCGACGGCGCCCGAATCCGCGACTGAGTGAAGTATGTGGCTCGTTTTGGATTGAGCTGTAGGACGAACACATCGAAAAACGTAGGCTTTCCGCGTCGTGAACATTGCTCTGTGCGCCACATCACATTGGGCGCCTGATCCAGATTCTGCGAACTCTGGCTCTTTTCCGGAACAGCTTTTCAACTAGCAGGCGGTTTTGTCCGGGGTTACGACCCGCTTTTTCAAATAGTTGATTACGTTAATAATCAGTCGATAGCCTATGTCCACGCTTGATTACGTCGATAAGCTGTTACTTACAAACTCGCCCGGAATGATCGTTTTCGGGTGATCCGTGGCTGCGGTAAACACAACTTCAATTGGCAGAAAGTCGAGAATAGCGGTCGGTCTAACCCCGGTTACCCGGCTCGATCGTTTCTACAAATAGCAGCATCGCCAGATGCTGCGCGCAACCATCCGGTCAACCTCCAGCGAGACTTCTTATGAATAAAAACCTTTCCCTGTTCCTCGTGCCGTTGACGCTTTTGCTCGTGACCGGGAACGCTGCAGCCCAAAACGTCTTACCAGCCAACGCCCCCTTGCGCGACGCGCTAACGCTCGACGCTACGGCTTCCACCGAAGTCATCCCCGATCTCGCCGTCATCACGCTCGCCGCAGAGGCACAGGGCGTCGACGCCGCGCCGATCACGCGCGAAGTTCAGCAAATCATCAACGCCGCCCTGGCGCAGGCCAAGGCCACGGCAGGTGTTGAGGCGCGCACCGGCGCGTTCGCGACCAATCAGCGCTGGAACAAGCAGGGTGTGCGTGACGGTTGGACTGTGCGCGCCGAACTGATTTTGAAAGGCAAAGACTTTGCCGTACTCGGTACGCTCGCAGGCAAACTCGCTCAACAAAAACTGATGATTGTTGGCTCTGGATTTGAGCTGTCGCGCGAACTGCGCGAACACGAAGAACAGTCGTTGATCGAACGCGGTATCGCGGCATTCCGCAGCAAAGCGCAGACCGCCAGCCGCGCCTTCGGCTTCAGCAAATTCAGCTTACGCGAGGTCAATCTTGGCAGCATCAGCGGTGACACTAGCCCGATGCAACCAAAAGTGTTCTCCATGCGCGCGGCCTCTGCGCCCGCTGCCGACGCTGAATCTATGGCGATCGAAGGCGGCAAAGTAACGCTGACACTCACGGTGAGCGGTTCGATTTTGATGGCGCAATAGCCGAACCAAAATTTTTAGCCTGCGTGCGCATTTATGAAACCCTGGGTTTCATAAATTGCGCCAACCTGCCAACTCATATGTATGACTCAGGCAAAATACACAAGCACTTCCTGCACAGCAACTCGCGTTAATCCACGCCTCACACTTTGCCTCCTTCCTCCCGCACGACTACGACTCCACTGACGCGCGCTGGCGAGCGCGACATCCTCTTCGAAGACCGCAGCAAGCAGACGGTGCACCACACCACTTGCTACATGTGTGCGTGCCGCTGCGGCATCAATGTCACGACTGAGGAGCAAGGCGGCAAAACCCACGTCCGCTTCATTCAGGGCAACCGCAATCACATCGTCAATCAGGGTGTGCTCTGCGCCAAGGGGAGCGCGGGCATCATGAAGCAGTATTCGAACGCGAAGCTGCAACATCCGATGATTCGTCGTCCGGGCACCGAGCGCGGCGACGCCATCTTCGATCCGATTTCGTGGGACGACGCACTCGATTTACTGACCAAGCGTCTCGCGCACCTCCGCGCAACCGACCCGAAGAAACTTGCGTTCTTTACGGGCCGCGATCAGATGCAGGCGCTCACTGGCCTCTGGGCGCAGCAGTTCGGCACCCCGAACTGGGCTGCACACGGCGGCTTTTGTTCGGTGAACATGGCCGCTGCCGGGCTTTATTCCATCGGCTATTCGTTCTGGGAATTCGGCGCGCCGGACTGGGACCGTGCCAAGTATTTCGTGCTCTGGGGTGTGGCCGAAGATCACTCGAGCAACCCGATCAAGATCGGCCTCGACAAGCTCAAATCGCGCGGAGCGAAGTTTGTATCGGTCAATCCAGTACGCACCGGTTACAGCGCGATTGCCGACGAATGGGTGCCGATTAGGCCGGGCACCGACGGCCTGTTTGCATTGGCGATCGTGCACGAGCTTTTAAACAACGACTGGATCGATCACGCCTATTTGGCGAAATACACCAACTCGCCGTGGCTAGTGATTGATGCGCCAGGAACCTCGCAGGACGGATTATTTTTGCGCGACGCCGAAGGCAAACCGCTGGTCTGGGATCAGAACACGCAAGCTGCGATGCGCATGGAAAAAGGCGTCGCTCCCGCACTCGTGTGGCGCGGCGCTGTGCCAGATAGAGGTCAAGCGGACGCGACACAAAATGTTCGCACTGTCTTTTCGCTGATTCTTGAACGCTACACGGGACCTGATTACGCCCCCGACGCGGTCGCTTCGCGCTGTGGCATGTCTGCCGAGCAGATTCGACGCATCGCTGCTGAAATCGCGCAGGTCGCGTTCAAAGAAACGATTGAACTGCCGTGCGTGTGGACCGATATTTACGGCAATGTTCACGATAAAGTCGTCGGTCGTCCGGTAGCGTTCTATGCAATGCGCGGCATCAGTGCGCACGCAAATGGCTTCCAGACCTGTCGCTCGCTTCATCTCATTCAGATGCTGATTGGCGCGCTTGACGGCCCCGGTAATTTCCGCAGCAAGGCGCCGTTTCCGCGTCCGATTCCGCCTGCGCAATTGCCGGAGAACGATGCGAGTCTGATGAACGCACCGAACACGGCGCTGTCGAAAACGCCGCTCGGATTTCCAACGCGCCCAGAAGAGCTGGCGCTTGATGCGAACAATCAGGCGCTGCGGCTCGACAAAGCCTACTCGTGGGAAGCACCGCTCGCTTCACACGGCATGATGCACGCGGTGATCAAGAACGCGGTGAGTGGCGATCCGTACGAAATCGATACGCTCATTCTGTTCATGGCGAACATGGCATGGAACAGTGCGATGAACACGGCAGAAACGCAGGGCATGCTCAGAGCCAAGGACGAAGCGGGCAATCACAAAATCCCGTTTCTCGTCGTGGTCGACGCATTTGATTCCGAGATGGTTCGCTTTGCCGATCTCGTGTTGC
>JBDSYI010000419.1:0-2950 GCA_039925745.1 Casimicrobium sp.
TCATGGGTGTCATGATGCTAGCCGCCGGCAAAGGCGTAACGATTCAGATCGAAACCGACGGCGACGACGAGGCCGAGGCTATGGTCGCACTGGTCGCGTTGATTGAGGATAAGTTCGGCGAAGGGGAATAGAGCGGCTTGCGCTAATTGGTAGGGTGCGCACCAAAGTGCGCACCATTGGCTCGTAATAAACGGTTAAATTTTGGGAACGATGGTGTGCCTTCTGATGCGCGCCCTGCGCCAGACCATGCATAATTTGCGCTCAAGTTTCTTCAGGTGTCCCGCATGCAAGTAACCGTCACGGAAGCGAGAAGGCAAATTTCTCGTCTATTGAAACTCGTGCAAAGCGGCCAAACGATTGTTATCACGCGCTATGGCAAAGCAATAGCGATGTTCTCACCCATTCGGCGCTAGTCCGTAGGGTGTGCGCCATAGTGCGTGCGCACCATTGAGCCACTAGCGATAACGTCAGGATGCCCAAGTACCTTCGCTACTCGCCCGAGCGTCGACCCATATTCGTCACAGTTAAAACGCTGACGTCGCAAGCTATTCTGGTCGAGCATCGAGATGCTCTGCGGAACGCAATCGAAACCGTCCAAGCACGTCGTCCTTTCACGATTGACGCGATGGTGCTCCTCACGGATCACTTCCACACGATATGGACGTTACCCATCGAGGACGAAGACTTCTCTTCCCGCATCAGCGTCATCAAAACGCTGTTCGCGAAGCAAATCGAGCGCGATGACGAGGTAGTCACGTCAAGCCGAACGGCCCGCCGCGAACGGGGCATCTGGCAACGTCGCTTTTACGATCACGTCATCCGCGATGAACGTGATCTGCAAAATCACATCGATTACATCCACATCAATCCGGTGAAACACGGATACGTGCAACGTGTTCAAGATTGGCCGCATTCGTCGTTTCACCGATACGTTCGGCAAGGGCTTTTGCCGATGGACTGGGCCGGTGGCGACGCAACCGACTTTGACGCCGGAGAATGATTCACAAGTAGGGTGTGCACCAAAGTGCGCACCGTTGGTTCTTGATAGCAATCGTTGAACTTACGCAGCGATGGTGCGCATTCTGATGCACACCCTACGGCACTACTCGCTTTGCGTTGACGTATTTCGATACGCCTTCACCCAATAGTAAGGTTGCACTTCTTCCAGCTTTTTTGACTGCCATTGGTGCGGATCACTTCCGTTAGGCACGCCAACTTCCACATTACCGCCCCAATGCATCAGGCGTTCCTGACAAATGCCGCATGGCGTCAGCACAATCGGGCGCTCATTCAAACTGGGGCGCGACACGCAGATTGACGCGACAATTTTCGCGTCTCGCTTATACGCCTCACAAATGGGCCCGGTCTCGGCGCACAAACCGACATCGCCCCATTCGGGACTAAACCCGATGCCAGTCAATATGTCGCCGCTCTCAAGTTTGATCGCGGCCGCAACGCCCGAGGAGGCGGGGTAGCGTTCATCAAGAAGTTGCAGCGCGGCATCCACGAGAGTTTTATCTAGTCGCATAACAGGGTTCGGTGGCTCACTTCTTCCGCACAGGAGGAACGTCCGTACAAACTCCTTCCCATATTTCCGCAGCCATCCCCACCGATTCACCTAGCGTCGGATGCGGATGAATGGTCTTGCCGATATCTAGTGCGTCGGCACCCATTTCGACAGCTAAACAAACTTCGCCAATCAAATCGCCCGCATGGGTGCCGACGATGCCGCCGCCGATGATGCGGTGCGTTTCGTCGTCGAAGATGAGTTTGGTGAAGCCTTCGTCGCGACCGTTCGCGATGGCGCGACCACTGGCGGCCCACGGGAATTTGCCGACCGAGTATTTAATGCCTTTTTCTTTGGCCTCGATCTCGGTCATGCCGGCCCAGGCGACTTCAGGGTCGGTGTAGGCCACACTTGGGATTTGTCGTGCGTCGAAGTAAGCTTTTTCACCGTGTGCGGCTTCGGCGGCGACGTGGCCTTCATGCACGGCTTTGTGCGCGAGCATGGGGTTGCCGATGATGTCGCCGATGGCGAAGATGTGCGGCACGTTGGTGCGCATCTGTTTGTCAACTTTGATGAAGCCACGATCGGTGACCGCGACGCCTGCTGCTTCAGCGTCGATCTTTTTGCCGTTCGGTGAGCGACCGACCGCGACCAGCACGAAGTCGTAGCGCTGCGCTTCCGCAGGTGCCTTTTCGCCTTCGAATTTGACATAGATGCCATCGGCTTTCGCTTCAGCGCTAACCGTTTTCGTCTTCAACATCATGCTGTCGAAGCGCGGCGCATTGTGCTTTTCCCAGACTTTCACGAGGTCGCGATCGGCGCCTGCCATGACGTGGTCGAGCATTTCAACGACGTCGATGCGTGCGCCTAACGACGAATACACCGTGGCCATTTCAAGGCCGATGATGCCGCCGCCGATCACGAGCATGCGCTCGGGTTTAACGTTGAGCAGCAGCGCGCCCGTGGAGTCCACCACGCGCGGGTCTTCAGGCATAAATGGCAGCTTCACAGCTTGTGAACCTGCCGCGATGACGCACTTCTGGAACTTGACGACTTTCTTTTCGCCAGTCGTGTCCCACGATGTGCCGCTGGTCATTTCCACTTCGATGTGATTCGCGTCCAGGAATTTGCCGACGCCGCGTACTACGTCAACCTTGCGTAGCTTGGCCATTCCGGCGAGGCCACCCGTGAGCTTTTTGATCACGCCGTCTTTGAACTCGCGGAGCTTACCGATTTCAATGGTTGGCTCTCCGTAGCTGATGCCATGCTTGCCGAGCGCCTTGACTTCTTCCATGACAGCGGCGGTGTGCAGCAGCGCTTTGGACGGAATACAACCGACGTTGAGGCAGACGCCGCCGAGCGTGGCGTAGCGCTCAATGAGCACTGTCTTCATACCGAGATCGGCGGCGCGGAAGGCCGCGCTGTAGCCGCCAGGACCCGCAC
>JBDSYI010000420.1:0-4309 GCA_039925745.1 Casimicrobium sp.
ATCTGCCAGCGGCAGCAGCGCCTTCAGATCCTTGTCGATCACCAGCATCGCGAGCTTCTCGGCTTTGAGTTTGCCAAGCGCGCGCCAGATGTCGGCGCGGACGAGCGGTGCCAGGCCCTCGGTGGCCTCATCGAGGACGAGCAAGCGCGGGTTGGTCATCAGCGCCCGTCCGATGGCGAGCATCTGTTGCTCGCCGCCCGAGAGCGTGCCGCCAGACTGGCTCATGCGCTCGCCGAGGCGCGGGAAGAAACTGACTACGCGATCAAGGTTCCAGGCTTTGCCGTTGGCTGTGCTGGCGGTGGCAACGAGGTTCTCGCGCACGCTCAGGTTGGGGAAAATTTGGCGGCCCTCGGGGACTAGTCCAAGGCCCAATTTGCCGATGACGTGCGGTGCTGCGCCCGCGACTTCTGCGCCTGCAAAACTGATGCGTCCGGACGTCGGCGTCAACCAACCGCATAGGCATTTCACCAAAGTACTTTTACCCATGCCATTACGACCTAACAGCGTGGCGACTTCGCCTTCACGGATGGTGAGATCAACGTCGAACAGCACGCTGCTGGCACCGTAGCCCGCGCATAATTTCTCCACCGTCAGGAGTGCGCTCATACTTCTTCTCCGAGATACGCCGCGCGAACTTCCGCGTTTTCGCGAATGCGATCCGGCGTATCGGTGGCAATGATGCGCCCATACACCAGCACGCTGACGCGATCCGCTAACGCGAAAACCGCCTCCATATCGTGCTCAACGAGCAGCATCGGGTAGCGGCCTTTCAACGATTGCAACAGCGCGATGATGCCGGATGATTCTCCCTGACTCATGCCCGCGAGTGGCTCATCGAGCAGCAGTAATTTGGGCGCTGTGGCGAGCGCCATTGCGATTTCAAGCTGGCGTTGTTCGCCATGTGCAAGCGTGCCAACTTCTGCGTGATGCAAGTGACTCATGCCGACAGTAGCGAGCGCAGCCTTGGCCTTCTGCATCGCGGCCGTGTCGTGATGTGCGTTGCTCCAGAAGCGAAAGTTGTGGGCAGCGCGCGCGTTGACCGCGAGCAGCACGTTATCGAGTGCGGTGAACTCTTTGGCGAGCTGCGTCACCTGATAGGTACGCGCCAAACCGAGCTGCGCGCGCTTGTGCGTCGGCATGTGCGTGACGTCGGTTCCGAGGATGCGTACGCTGCCTGAATCGGAAGCAATCTCGCCCGCAAGCTGACCGATGAGGGTGCTCTTGCCCGCACCGTTGGGGCCGATGATGGCGTGCAGCTCGCCGGGTTCAACGGTTAGCGAAACGCGATCAGTGGCGAGCACGCCGCCGAAACGTTTGACCAGCGAATGGGTGATGAGTGCGCTCATGGCTCTGCGCGCTCACTGCGAGCAGAGGCGGGTAGCGAGCCGAACACGCCGCGCTTCAACAGCAGCGCCACGAAGAAAATGAATAGCCCGAGCAGCAACATCCAATTCGACTTGTAGTCGGGCAGCGTCGCTTCGACCAGCGTCGGCAGCGTTTCTTCCAGCGCTAACAAAATTATCGCGCCCACCACCGGACCAAAGACGGTGCCGAGTCCACCCAGAATTACGATTACGATTAGCTCGCCTGAGAGCGTCCATGCGCCATACGCTGGCGATGCGAAGAGCGTCAAATTCGCTAGCAGCACACCGGCAATCGCACACACCACCGCTGACGCGACATAGGCCGCGAGTTGATAACGAAAGATCGGATGCCCCAAAGCCGTCGCGCGGCGCGGGTTCGACCTGGAGGCCCGGAGCACGAGTCCGAACGGGCTCAACACCGCACGCCACGACAGGTACAGCGCCACCAACACGGTGACAAATGCGACGTAGTACAGCGTCGTATTGGTAGCCAAATCAAGGCCGCCCAAAGTGCTGCGTGCGGGGATCGTCAAGCCGTCATCGCCACCGTAATCTTTAAGGCTCACCGCGCCGAAGTACAGCATCTGGGCAAAGGCCAGCGTGATCATGATGAATGCGATGCCGGAGGTGCGAAGCGCAACAGCACCCAGACCCGCTGCAAGCGGGACGCACACGCCAACCGCCAGCGCTACATGTATGAACCCCGACGTCACGCCGTGACTGGACGGAATGGCAACCGCATAGGCCCCAAGCAGCACGTACATCGCGTGGCCCAGGCTGACCATACCGCCAAAACCGAGGATGAAATTCAACCCAATCGACGCGAGCGCGTAGATGAGGATACGCGTTGAAAAGCTTACGTAATAACTCGATTCGAGCGCGCTCGCGATCATCGGCAGCACTGCTAGCAGCGCGATGATCGTGACCGCAACCACAGTACGTGGCGCGCGCCACCGAATTGCGACGGGCCACAACATGGAAGGTTTGGTATCGTTCATCGTGCTGCCGCTACATTGGCGGGGAACAACCCTTGTGGTTTTACTGCAAGGACGACCGCCATGAACAGATAAATCAGCATCGAGGCGAGCGCCGGGCCAGCGGCATCGGCTGTGCTGCGCTCCAGCAGCGAGCGCATGATGGTTGGCATAAATGCGCGCCCCAAGGTGTCCACGACGCCCACTAGCAACGCCGCAAAAAATGCACCCCGAATCGAGCCGAGTCCGCCGATGATGATGACCACCAGCGTGAGAATCAACACCGGCTCACCCATTCCTGGCTGCACTGAAACGATCGGACCCGCCATGACGCCAGCAAGCCCGGCCAGCGCCGCGCCGAGTGCAAAAACAAGCGTGTTGAGCCATTTGATATTGACGCCCAGCGCTGCGACCATATTGGCATGGGTCGCCCCAGCGCGAATGAGCATTCCGACGCGCGTTTTCTGGATAAGCAGATACAGTCCCAAAGCCACGGCTAGGCCTGCCGCGATGATCGCGAGTCGATAGCTGGGATAGGTGAATCCGCCAATATCGATGGTGCCGTCAAGCAGCTTTGGCGCTGAAATGAACACCGACGCCGGCCCCCATATGATTCGAATAAGCTCATTAAAAAAAAGAATCAATCCGAAGGTGGCCAGCACCTGATCGAGGTGATCACGGGCATAGAGTTTTGTGAGTGCGAAGCGGTCAAGAAGTAGCCCGACGAGGCCCGCACCGACCACCGCTGCGATGATCGCAAGTAAAAAAGAATCTGTTTTGGCAAAGGCCGCTGCGCCGAAATACGCGCCGAGCATATAGAGCGATCCATGCGCCAGATTGACGAAACTCATGATGCCGAAAACGAGCGTGAGGCCGGCTGCGAGCAGGAACAGCAGGACGCCGAGCTGCAGGCCGTTTAAGAGTTGGGAGAGGGCGAGTTGGAGGGTCACTGGAGGTTCGTGCTCCCTGGCGGGGAGCGAGTGATAGCTAGTGGTTGTAGGGTGGGCACCCCGTGCCCACCAAACGGCGAAACGTTCAACGTGTCTGCGCTACATCACATGCCGGTGGGCACGGGGTGCCCACCCTACACACTACGCACGGCAAGACGATTCGTTGCTACAACGCCTTCATTACACATTGCGCCGCATAAGCGTCGACATGGTTCGTAAGCGGCTTGGCTACCGTTCGCAAGCTGACCCGACCCTTGCTGTCTTTGGCTACGTCAAACATGTACATGTCCTGCACCGGGAACTGATTGGTGCCGAACTTAAAGTTGCCGCGAATTGATTTGAAGTCGGCGGCTTTGAGTGCCGCATGAAACGCCTTCTTGTCGTCAATTTTCCCTTTGACTTTGCGAATTGCGCTGTCAAGCAGCTGCGCGGCGTCATAGCTTTGCGCAGCGTATTGCGAAGGACTTCGGTTGTACTTTTTCTCAAATGCAGCGACAAATTTCTGGTTCGCTTCGTTCGGGAAATCTGGTCCCCAGAACGTGCCAGAGAGCATGCCGAGTGCAGCATCGCGCAAGGCAGGTAATGTTGAGCCGTCGACGGTTGACGTGCTCATCACCGTGATGCTCTTGTTGAGCCCCGCCTGCTGAAACTGCTTCACGAAACTGACGCCAAGACCGCCTGGATAGAAAACGTAGAGCGCGTCGGGCTTCTTGCTCGCGACCTGTGCGAGTTCGGCCGAGAAGTCCTGCTGATTTAGCGGGGTGTAGATTTCATCGGTGATCGTGCCGCCCTTGAATGAGCGCTTGAATCCGGCCACGAAATCCTTGCCCGCCTGATAGTTCGGCGCCATCGTGATTACGTTTTTATAGCCTTTGTCGCTGGCGTACTTGCCGACGACTTCAGCCTGATTATCGTTCTGCCATGAGGTGCTGAAAAAGTACGGCGAACACTGTGCACCCGCCACCGGAGATGGCCCGGCGTTCGTGCCGATCAGGAAGACGCCCTTGTCGGTAATCTTTTT